>JACOUC010000051.1 GCA_016178055.1 Chlamydiota bacterium
ATGGAGATGGGCTTCGGCAGCGACCAAGGGGTGATAGGATTTTTTACCGATGTGTTCTGGATTGTAACCTTTGACTCCCCCCTCTTGATGACCGTAGAGGGTCTTGGCTGTAGAATCAAAATCAATACAGTAGCTGGGCAAGATGAAGCTAACTAAAAGTTAGGTTCATCTGCAAGAACATTTTATCGCTAAAACCCTTGATGGGCTTGCTTGGAAGTTCAATATATTTAATTTTTCACGCAGGATCTAAGTAATTAATTTTCAGAGTGCCAATATGTAGAGGGGATCTTTCTTGAGATTTTTCAAATCAAAGCGTCTTTTCTCCACGGATTAAATCTTCCAAGTGCTCCCTTTCTCTCACAATAGAAAAGCGGTCGCCCTGGACCAAAACTTCTGCTGCTCGGGGGCGAGAATTATAATTGGAGGCCATGGAAAAGCCATAAGCTCCGCTCGACATGATCGATAAAATTTCACCGGGATCCACTGGACTCATCGGACGATCTTTGGAAAAAAAATCCCCTGATTCACAGATAGGACCTACCACATCTGACATTGCTTTTCCTAAATGGCGATCGACAACCGGCAAGATCTCATGATAAGCCCCATAAAGACTGGGGCGAATTAAATCATTCATACCTGCATCGACAATGACAAAATTCTTGAGTGGATTTGTCTTTAAATATAAAACTTTTGTCAGAAGCGCTCCAGCATTACCGACAATGAATCGCCCGGGTTCAATCAAAATTTTAAGTCCTAATCCACGAATCAAAGGAAGAATAGCCTTCGCAAAAGCATCCGCTGTAGCCGGCGTCTCTTCTTTATAAATAATTCCAAGCCCACCTCCAATATCTAAAAATTCTAGAGGAACTTTCAAATCTCTCAATTTCTGAATGAGCGGAATAATTCTTGAAACGGCTTGTTGATAGGGTGCTGGATCTACAATTTGAGATCCAATGTGCATGTGAAGCGCAATGGGACGAACGCCTTTTAAGGTCATCGCTTTTCGATAGGCCTCAAGAGCAGCCTCAATGTCGAGCCCAAATTTATTTTCAGCTTTCCCCGTTGAGGTATATTGATGGGTTTTTGGATCCACATCTGGATTGACCCGAATGGCGACTCCGGCCACTTGACCGAGGCGACAAGCCACGGCATCGATTTCCTCTAATTCTGGAAACGATTCTACCGTAAAAAAAAGAATCCCAGACTTTAAGGCGTATTCAATTTCCTGAGCGGTTTTCCCAACCCCTGCAAAAACAATTTTTTGAGAATCGGTCCCAATCTTTAACGTACGAAACAATTCTCCCCCAGATACAATGTCAAAACCTGAGCCCTGATCTCTTAAAACTTTTAAAATGGCGAGGTTAGAATTGGACTTTACGGAATAACAAATTAAATGATTGACTTCAGAAAAAGCTTTTTCTAATTTTTTAAAATGATCGATGAGGGTTTTGGAACTATAAACATACACAGGCGTTCCGACCTCTCGAGCAATTTTTCCGAGGGGAACTTCTTCACAATATAAATGATCATTTTTGTAATGAAAGTCATGCATGATATCAATTGCGGATTGCGAATTTCGGATTGCGGATTTCATGCCACGGTCCTCGTCTTATGAGTCCGTCCTAATGTTCTATTCCATTTTTCCAACTGTTTCTTAACCTCTATCGGATTCGTACTCCCTAAAGATTTTTTCGCATGAACCGAGGCTTGCCATCCTAATAAATTTTTGAAATTCTGATCGAAGGCTTTTGAAAATTTTCGAATCTCTTCTAGAGATAAATCCTGAAACCCTTTTTTTTGATCAAGGCAATATCGAACCATCTCTCCTACAATTTTATGAGCCTGTCGAAAAGGAATACCCTTCTTCACTAAATATTCTGCTAAATCTAGGCTTGAAGTAAAATCTTCTTTTTCGGCCAAGGCTTCTGGGCAAAATCGAATCTGAGGAACGAGCTCAATAAAAATTTCTAAAATCAATTGTAGTTGATCGATCGAATCAAAAATGGCTTCTTTATCCTCTTGTAAATCGCGATTATAAGTCAGCGGAAGCCCTTTTAAAAGAACGAGAAGGCTTGAAAGATTTCCGATTAATCGACCTGTTTTCCCTCGAGCCAATTCAAATGCATCCGGATTCTTCTTTTGAGGCATAGCGCTCGACCCTGTGGTAAAGGCATCTGGAAGCTCCACAAAACCAAATTCAAAACTGGACCAAAGAATCATTTCTTCTGAGAATCGCGATAAATGAACCCCTAAAATGGCCAAAACGGATGCCACTTCAATGACAAAATCTCGATCGCTCACGGCATCCATGCTGTTCTCGGATATTTTTGAAAAATCCAATTCTCGAGCCAAAAATGCACGATCCGTTTCAAATGAGGTTCCTGCCAAAGCACAAGACCCCAAGGGGAGAACATCCATTCTTAAATTTGCATCTTCTAAACGGGTCTGGTCCCGCTCTAGCATCTCAACATAAGCTAAAAGGTGATGTGCCAATAAAACCGGCTGCGCCCTCTGAAGATGAGTATAGCCAGGAATAACGAGCTCTCCTTGGCTTTTAGCCAAACTTAAAAACGCTGACTGTAGCGAGCAAATTAATTTTTTAAATTTGTCCATTTCATCTCTTAGATAAAGTTTCAGATCTAAAACAACCTGATCATTTCGACTCCGAGCCGTATGAAGTTTATCCGCCACATCTCCTATCTTTTTCCTCAATGCACATTCAATATGGGTATGAACATCTTCTAATTTTTCATCCCAACGAAATTGATTTCTCTCAATGAGATTAAGAATTTCTTTAAGTCCTTGAAAGATGAGATCAC
This sequence comes from Chlamydiota bacterium, assembly GCA_016178055.1. Lineage (NCBI taxonomy): Bacteria > Pseudomonadati > Chlamydiota > Chlamydiota bacterium. The sequence goes on from JACOUC010000051.1 coordinate 2,820, forward strand.
ATTCTTTTCGAGTGATCACCTTTGATCTCTCAAGCATTTTAGCGTGAGCGATTGAGCCTGTAATGTCATAAGAGGCCAGTCGGCAGTCAAAATGGACCGAAGCACTTAACTTTTCCATCAAGGGATGTGTCCCCGATTGAAAGCGACCGCCCCACATTTTTTTAATTGCGGATTTCATGAACGATTCTTTCCTAAAGTTTTCTCTCTCATCGCCTGCAACTTCAATCGTAATGCATTCAATCGAATAAAGCCTGTGGCATCTTTTGGGTCATAGAGAGATCCGCCTTCAAAGGTCGCTAAATCCTGCAAATAGAGGGAATAAGGGGATTTTCGGCCCGTGACCCTGCAACTTCCCTTATAGAGCTTAAGCCTGACTATGCCTGAAACATTTTTTTGAGTTTCTTCAATTGTTTTATTGAGAAGTCTCATTTCAGGAGAAAACCAGAACCCGTAATACACAAGCTCGGAATATTTTGTGATCAAACTGTCTTTAAAATGCATCACTTCCCGGTCCAATGTTAAACCCTCTAGCGCCCGATGGGCTGCTAAAAGAAGGGTTCCTCCTGGCGTCTCGTAGACTCCTCTGGATTTCATTCCTACAAAACGATTTTCTACCACATCAACGCGGCCAATCCCGTGAGATCCCCCGAGCTCATTCAGTTTTTTTAACAAGTCATGGGGCTTGAGAGCTTTTCCATTCACTTGAGTGGGAGATCCTTCTTTAAATTCAATTTCTATCTCCTCAGGTTTATGGGGTGCACGCTCTGGGCTCACCGTCAATTTAAATATGTCCTCGGGCGGGGCGGACCATGGGTCCTCTAAAATTCCGCCCTCAAAACTAATGTGGTATAAATTTCGATCGCTGGAATAAGGTTTAGATTTTGTCACAGGAACCGGAATTTTATATTTTTCGGCATAGTCAATTAGATCCGTTCGAGAAGAGAAATCCCATTCTCGCCATGGAACAATAATTTTAAGTGAAGGATTTAAGGCCATATAGGTCAACTCAAATCGGACCTGATCATTCCCTTTCCCAGTTGAGCCATGAGCGACAAATTTGGCCTTTTCCTTTTTTGCAATTTCCACCTGTTTTTGGGCAATGATCGGACGAGCAATGGATGTCCCCAAAAGATATTGTCCCTCATAAATCGCGTTCGCCTTGATCATTGGGAAAATAAAGTCGCTCACAAATTCTTCCCTAAGATCTGCCACATAGACCTTACTGGCCCCTGTTTTCATCGCCCGTTCAGAGATATTGTCCAACTCCCCTCCCTGACCTAAATCCGCAACATAGGCAATGACATTGAGTCCCTTTTGATACTTCAACCAATGTAAAATAACAGAGGTATCGAGTCCTCCAGAATAGGCAAGAACCACTTTTTCTGACATAAATGCTCCTTTAGCTTAAAAAGTCGAATATCAAATTTTCTTTTATCCTTAATTTTGATTTTTGATCTTTGATTTTTGATTTTGACTATCCATCAGCATCACCATTAAAGCCTTTTGAGTATGCAAACGATTTTCGGCTTGGTCAAAAACAATCGATTGAGGATGTTCCATGACCCCATCTGTAATTTCTTCCCCTCGATGGGCTGGAAGACAATGCATCACCCATGCCGCTTTGGGGGCCGCTTTCAAAAGTTCTTCATTAATCTGATAATTCGCTAAATCCTTCAATCTTTTTTTATTCTCACTTTCCTGGCCCATGCTCACCCAAACATCCGTGTAAATGATGTCGGCATCTCGAACCGCCGCAATGGGGTCCCGAGTTGCTTCAAAAAAGGAAGATCCGACCGAAGAAAGTTTGACGGCTGTACGAACGGCCTCGCTTTTAGGCCAATAACTGGGCGGAGCCGCAATCACCAGTTTAATCCCTGTCATCGCCGCTCCCACAAGCCAAGTATGAGCCATGTTGTTAGCACCATCCCCAATATACACCACTTTTAAATCTTTTAAACTTCCTCGTTTTTCAAGAATTGTAAAAAGATCGCAAAGGATTTGGCAAGGATGAGAGGTATCCGTAAGTCCATTAATAATAGGAATCGATGCGCTTTTTGAAAATTCAACAATTTCATCATGAGCATAGGTCCGAATCACAATGGCACTGAGATATCGCGAAAGAACCTTTGCCGTATCCGAAACCGTTTCCCCGCGTCCCAGTTGAAGTTCATCGGCATCGAGAAAAATGGAATCTCCTCCCAATTGCGAAATTCCTACTTCAAAAGACACTCTTGTACGCGTCGAAGATTTTTTAAAAATAAGACCCAATGTTTTCCCAACCAAAAGAGGTTGAAGTGGATCTTTTTTGAGCTTTTTTGCCAATTCAAAAAGTTGGAATAATTCTTTTTGGGTTAAATCTTGTAAATCAATTAAATCTTTTTTCAAACCGATGCCTTACCCTTTCTAAAAACCTTTCTCACAATATCAATGGCTTGTAAAAGTTCCTTTTCCGTAATGGTCATGGCTGGCATAAATCGAATCACGTTTCCCTGGGTACAATTGATCACCAGTCTTTCCTCCAGACATCGTTTGACCAATTCTACTCCATCAATCGAAAGTTCCATGGCCATCATCAGCCCCATCCCCCGAACTTCTTTAATAAAATCAAATTCTTTCTTTAGAGATTCGAATGACTTTTTTAACAGCTTCCCCATTTTGGCTGAACGTTGGGCCAATTTTTCCTTGCGAAGAATTTCAAAAACAGCCAGGGCCGCTTTGCAAGCCAGTGGATTTCCGCCAAAGGTCGTTGCATGGGTCGCAGGCTGTAAAACATCTCCAATTCTCTTTTGAGCAATCATCGCGCCAATCGCAATTCCGCCTCCTAAAGTCTTAGCGAGCGTCATGATATCAGGCTCAATTCCAAAATGTTGATAAGCAAAAATTTTTCCTGTGCGACCCATCCCCGTCTGGACTTCATCTAAAATAAGCAGGGCGTCACGTTCGGTACAAAGGCGTCGTGCCTCCTTTAAAAATTCAGGAGTTGCAATATGAACGCCTCCTTCTCCTTGAATAGGCTCTAAGAGAACCGCAATAATCTCTCCATCAAATGCCTTACGAAGAGCTTCAACATCATTAAAAGGAACATGAATAAATCCAGGCACCAAAGGGTCAAAACCTTGCTGATATTTGGGTTGCCCCGTGGCCGTCACAGCCGCAAGCGTCCTTCCATGAAAGGACCCTAATGTCGAAATAATCTTGAACTTTCCTTTTTCATGCCCATATTTTCTTGCCAGTTTCATCGCCCCTTCATTGGCCTCAGCTCCACTGTTACTAAAAAAGCATTTTCCATCAAAAGAATTTTTGGAAATTTCCTTGGCCAAATCCCCCTGAACCTCATTGTAGTAATTATTCGCAATGTGCATGAGACGTCCCGCTTGCTCACGCACGGCCTTTACCAGGGAGGGATGACAATGTCCTAAGCCGCTCACGCCCCAGCCTGGAAAACAATCCAAATATTTGTTTCCCTCAATATCCCAAAGATAAGAGCCCTTGCCCTTGACAAAGACCACAGGATTTTTACGATAAGTCGGCATGACATATTGATCATAAAGCTGAATAATTTTTTTAGTTTTTTGGCTCAATGAAGTGATTCTCCTTTCTAAGCTTGCTTTTCTTCTTCAAAGGGAAGGACCCGAACCTCTGCCTCTCCATCTCTAAAAATTTCTGTTCCAACTCCTTTATCTGTAAAAATTTCTAATAAAAGAGAATGAGGAACACGGCCATCGATAATATGCGTTTTCTGAACCCCCGCTTCTACCGCCCGCATACAGGAGCGAACTTTGGGCAGCATCCCACCTATAATCACACCTTCTTCAATTAATTTTTTAACCTTACTTACGCTCAGAGTTGAAAAAAGCGTCTCGGGCTGACGAGGATCCTTCATCACACCACTCACATCTGAAAGATAAATCAATTTTTCGGCCTTAAGGGCGCCTGCCAACTGACTGGCCACATGATCTCCATTAATATTATAGGCATTCCCCTCCAAATCAACTCCAATGGGGGTGACCACCGCCACAGCCTGTTTCTGAGTGAGTTTGCGGATGGGCTCAGGATTAATCCACTTCACTTCGCCTACATATCCAATATCTATAAAATCAGTTTTTCCATCCGGGAGTCTCGTTTCGATGGGGGGATATTTACTCACCAAAATCATATTTTCAGTCCGGCCAGATACCCCCTTCACCCTTCCTCCAAAACTATGAATCATCTCAACCAATTCACGATTAATTTCCATCAGGGTCTCTTCTACCAATTGAATGGTTTCTTGATCCGTAACACGCAACCCTTCGACAAAGCGAGGAACTTTGCCATGAAGCTTCATCTTTTCGCTAATTCGAGGGCCACCTCCATGAATGATAATCGGATTAATCCCCACACATTCCATAAAAACCACATCGCGAAGAATTCCTTCCAAGAAATCCTTCTTATTCATCACACTTCCGCCAAATTTAATCACCACCGTCTTATTGCGAAAAGACTGTATATAAGGAAGTGCTTCAATTAAGACGGATGCTTTTTCGATGTATTCTTGCATAAAAATTCTCAACCTTCCCTCTTCCATAAACCAAGCGGGATCGCCTTGTACGGGGCGTTGAAGCACCTTGTTCCCCGGTCAGACGGTTCGAAAGAACCGTCTGGAACAAGGTGCTTCGTCGAGCTCATTTGCCGGCGGGCAATGAGCGTCCCCGGACAAGGCGATTCTGCTTGGTTAACCTCATTCCCTCACATATTAATATCCACATATTTGTGCGTAAGATCACAAGTCCAAATAGTGGCTTGCCCCTTTCCTTGTCCTAAACTTAGATGAATCTCAATTTGTTTTGCCTTCATCACTTTTCGCGCTTCTCCTAATTGAATCCCGGATGTTTTTCCCTGTTTAACAAAAGTGAGCCCGTTGAATTTCACTGAAACCTTTTCAGGAACAATAGAAATTCCCGCACTTCCAAGAGCCGCCATGAGTCTCCCCCAATTGGGATCCTGGGCATAAAGAGAAACCTTAAACAAATTTGAATTGGCAATGGCCCGAGCCCCCATTTCCGCCTCCTCATCCGTTCTTGCTTCGGTTACACGAACCTCGACTAATTTTGTAGCACCCTCTCCATCCAGAGCAATTTTTTTTGCAAGCTTCAGGGTCATCAAAGAAAGGGCTTTGACAAAAATTTCATAATCAGAAGAACCTTCAACAATTTCCTCATTTCGGGCCATTCCATTGGCCATCAAAATGACAGAATCATTGGTACTCATATCTCCATCAACCGTAATGCAATTAAAAGAGCCATCCACCGCCTTTTTAAGTGCATGTCGTAAAGCGGAAAGTTCAATCACTGCATCCGTCGTAATGTAACAAAGCATCGTTGCCATATTAGGCTCAATCATTCCAGCCCCTTTTGCCATGGCCCCTATTCGAACCTGTTTTCCCCCGAACGTCAATTCTACACCCATTGTTTTTGGAAAGGTGTCCGTGGTCAAAATAGCCTGAGAGGCTTCTATATCTCCCTTTCGAGAAAGGAATCTGACAATTTTTCTCACCCCCATCTCAACCGTATCCATCGGAAGTCTTTTCCCAATCACTCCCGTCGAGGAAACCAACACCTCTTCAGGTTTAATTCCTAATTCTTCGGCCATCACTTTAGCTGTTTTCCGTGCATCGCGAAAGCCTCCATCACCTGTACAAGCGTTTGCATTTCCGCTGTTAACAATAATGGCTCGAGCCGTTGAGCGTTTCATCACCTGACGACACCAACGAACGGGAGCGGCCGCAAAAGCATTTTTGGTAAAAGCCCCTGCAATCCTGGCTGGAATCTGTGAAACAATCGCGGCCATATCTTTTTTAGTCATTTTAATTCCGCAGTTGATTCCTGCAGCTAAAAAACCTTGCGGATACGAAACCGATGCGTGTGGAATCTCTTTAATGTGTTTCATTGAAGGGCCATCACTTCAGGAAAGCCTGACATCAAATTCATATTTTGCACAGCTTGTCCAGCCGCCCCTTTGACCATGTTGTCAATGGCAGAAACAATGATTAACCGTTGAGTCCGTTCCTCAACATGAAGTCCGATGTCGCAAAAATTAGTTCCCTTCACATCAGCCGTCTGAGGAAAAACTCCCTCGGGTAACATTCGAATGAAAGAATCATTCTTATAAAATTCCAGATAGGATGCAAGAATTTCCGATGTGGAGACTCTTTTTTTGAGCCGAGTATACATCGTGCTTAAAATTCCCTGCTGAATCGGAATTAAATGTGGAACAAAGTCCAGATGAATTTCTTTTTTTGCAACCACGCTTAAAATCTGTTCGATCTCCGGGGTGTGCTGATGAACTCCAATTTTATAGGCCTTTATATTGTCATACACTTCGCAAAAATGCATGGTAAGTGATGGATTTCTTCCCGCTCCACTGGCCCCGGATTTGGCATCAATCACCATCCCTTCTAATTCAATCCATCCCTTAGAAATGGCGGGAATAAGCCCCAGAGAAGCTGAGGTTGGATAACATCCGGGGTTAGAAATAAATTGGGCTTTTTTAATCTTTTCTCGAAAAATTTCTGATAAGCCATAAACCACTTTTGATAAATTCTGGGCATCTTGATGTGGATGGTGATACCACTTTTCATAGAGTTCTTGCGGTAATCGATAATCCCCACTCAAATCAATCACACGAATATTCTGTTGTAAAAAAAGTTTGGCCATTTTCATCGATACGGTATGGGGAAGAGCCAAAAAAACAAGGTCCAATTTTTCATTTAAAGAAATGGAATCTATTTTTTGACAAATTTTATCCATGCGGGAGCGAAACTCTGGGAAAACATCAGAGAAAGGCTTTCCAGAAAATTGCTCAGAAGAAAGGAAAGCAATTTCTACTTTAGGATGACAGAGCAAAATCCGAACCAGCTCCCTCCCACTATAACCCGTCGCTCCACAAATGCCAATTTTCATAAGTTCCTTAATTTGGGGTTATTCCCCTTTTCCCTCTTACCCCAAAAGGGGGAAAACCCTCCCCTTATTTAAGGGGAGTTGGAGGGGTTAATTCACAAATTAAAATAAAAAAAGCAGAAGTAGATAGGTATCCACCTCTGCTTTTCTAAAAATGAATATTAAAAATGGTACACAACCTGCGATATTTTCGTTGCCTGGGTCCCTATCGTTTAGAGAACTGGAATCTTTTACGAGCACCCTTTTGCCCGTACTTCTTTCTTTCACGGCCGCGAGGATCCCGTGTTAAATATTCTCCATCCCGTAACACCTTCTTCAGAGCTGGATGGGTCTCAACCAAAGCTCTCGCAATCCCAAGCTTTAATGCTCCAGCTTGACCTGCAACACCCCCACCCGAAACCTTAGCCTGAATATCAAAAACCTTTTCCATCTTCGTATCTTGTAAAGGACCTCTTAAGAGACGAAGCAAATTTGGGCTTGGAAAATACTCCTCAGGAGGTTTTCCATTAACCAAAATGGTTCCTGAACCACTTCGTAGCCACACTCTGGCGACTGCTGTTTTTCTGCGACCCGTACCATAATATCTTACAATTTCTGCCATTTTAATATTCCTTCGTTTCTAATTTATTTACGCTAACTTCAAGCTTTCCAAATTCTGACCAGAATGAGGATGGCTAGACCCTGTATAAACCTTCAGCTTTCTAAGAACCTGCCTACCCAGTGGATTCGAAGGAACCATCCCTCTGACTGCATGCTCAATAATATGCTCTGGATGTTCTGTTTGCATTCGGCGATAAGGGACCACCTTCTGGCCCCCGGGATAGCCTGAGGCTGTGATATATTCCAATTGCTCAGACTTCTTTCCCGTGACTCGAATCTTTTCAGCATTAACAATCACGACATAATCACCGCAATCAACATGAGGAGTAAATAAAGTTTTACCTTTTCCCCGTAAGAGATCGGCTGTCCGAGTAGCCAAGCGACCCAGCACTTGATTGGATGCATCCAGCAAATACCATTTTCTTTCAATTTCTTTGGACTTCGCCATAAAAGTCTTCATCATCATCATGACCCAGTTTCTTTCTAAAGGTTGAGAGGTATCACGATAACATAGGATGAATAAGCTGTCAACTGCCTTTCTTACACACCCTCGCCATCTCTACCAATTGAGGAATTAAATCCTCTCTCCCAAGGCACATCAGATGAACTCCCTGGGCTACTCCTACTAAATCTTGAATGGCTTGAGCTGCAATTTGAACTCCTGCTTCTATAGGATCAGGAGCCTTCTCCAATTGATCAATAAAATGTTCGGGGACATGCACCCCTGGAACCTTTTCATTTAAAAAACGGGCCATTTTAGCCGATTTCAAAAGAATAATTCCTGCAATCACAGGCACTGAAAAAAGGCGTACTTGATCCATAAAATTCTGAAAAGGTTTAACTTCATAAACCCCCTGAGTCTGAAAAAATTGGGCTCCACATTCAATCTTTTTCTGAAATTTTGAAAGCTCAATGGCTAAATCTTTGGCCCCAGGATTGGCCGCAGCCCCGATAAAAAAATCAGTCTTTCCATTGAATTCTTTCCCTGAAAAATTTAGTCCTTGATTCAGTCCCACAGCCATTTTCATCAACTGAAGTGAATCGACATCAAAAACTTCTTTTGAATCTGGATGATCTCCTACTTTCACAGGATCACCTGTCAACACCAAAAGATTTCGAATGCCCAGGGCACAAGCTCCGAGAAGGTCGGATTGAAGACCCATTCGGTTCCGATCCCGACACGTCAGCTGAGTGATCGGTTCTAAACCCTCATCCAAAATCAGACGAGAAGCCGCAATAGATCCCATGCAAACCACCGCTCGATTATTGTCGGTCAGATTCACGGCGTCCACCCATTCTCTTAAGCCTTTGGCCTTCGTCACAAGCTCTGTCACATCCGGTCCCTTCGGAGGAGAAAGCTCTGCCGTAATGACAAATTTTCCAGACAATAATTTTTCTTGAAGATTCATAAAGTTCCTAGTGTGTAAATTTACTTAAATTTGAAACCTCTCAAAAAGGTTTCCCTCCTAATATTTTACCTTTACCAAAAAAAGTCCTTGAGGAGGTGCGGTTTGACCTGCACTGGATCTATTTTTTTCACTTAAAATTTTTTTAAAATCATCCGGGGTCAACTTCCCTTCTCCTACAGCAAGCAAAGTTCCCACAATAGATCGGACCATTTTATACAGAAATCCATCTGCTTCCAACTCAATTGTGACATAAAATCCTTTTTTTTTAACAATAGCCTTTTTCATCATCCGAACAGAATTTTCTTTTCTCCCCCCTTTAAGATGACGATTCACACCAAAACTTGAAAAGTCATGGCGACCTAGGAGAAGCCGAGAAGCCCTTTTCATGCTCATAACATCTAACTTCTCTGGATGATAAAGCAAAAAATCTCTCTCAAAGACCGGCAACTCTTCTCCATTCCAAATTTGATAACGATAAATCTTCGTTTTGACCCAATACTGGGCATGAAAATTTAAAGGGACTTCTTCAAGCTTCAGAATCCGAATATCACTTGGAAGCTTGCTATTCACTGCTCGCTTTAGCTGCGAAGGAGATAATTGCGTTTTTGAACGAAAGTGGGCCACCTGTCCCAACGCATGAACCCCAGCATCGGTGCGCCCGGAACCCATCACCCTCACCTTCTCTCGTGTAATGGCATGAATGGCTTTTTCCAAAACTTCCTCTATCGTCAGAGCGCCTTTTTGAATCTGCCAGCCTGAATAATTCGTTCCATCATAAGCAAGAACCATTTTAAAATTGCGCATGGATCAAGCGTACAGCGTAGAGCATTCAGCGTACAAGAAAAATCAAAATTCCTCTTGCAGACCTTGACCCAAGACCAAAGACCTGATAGCTTTTTGGGGAGACCTCATGCGTAAATTCTTTATATTTTTATTGATACTCTTTTTTATCTTTCCCTTGAACGTCAAAGCCGTTTTAATTTCTGGAACGCGGGGAGTCACTCAAGCTCCTAGTTTCACTTTTAACAACGTCGTTTTTGTCCCTTTGTCCTCCTTTGCCATCGCCTACGGCTTAAAGGAAAGCTGGGATCCGAAGGCAAAGATCTCTTCCCTTGAATCTACTGAATTTAAAATGGCTTTCCGAGTAGGCTCCGCCTATGCTCTTGTAAACGGAAAAAAGTCCAAAATGCCGGCCCAAGCCAAAATGATGAAGGGAAAACTCCTGATCCCACTCCAATTTGGCCTAAAAACATTTTTGCCAAGCTCGACTCAATCAACATCTAAAGTGCCGTCTTCTAACATTTCTAAAGGAATATTTACTGTGCTTCTGGACCCCGGCCATGGAGGACCGGATATAGGTGCTCAAGGAAAAGGAGGACTGAACGAAAAAGACATCAACTTAGACATTGCAAAAAAAGTTCGGGAAAAACTTCAAAATGAAGGAATAAAGGTTTTAATGACACGCAACAATAATGATGAATTCATCACTCTATGGGGTAGAACCAACCTATCCCAAAAATTAGGACCCCATCTATTCATCAGCATTCATACCAATGCAGCCCGCCGAAAAAATGTATCGGGCTGTGAAATTTTTTACTTTGCGGAAGCAAACCCCAAGCTCAACGGTCCCCAATACCGTCAAAATCGAGCCAAGAGCTATCACCTTGCCCGTTTGGTTCAAAAAAACTTGTTTAAAACTCTTCATAATCAGTCCCGTGGTGTCAAAAGCGCCCGATTTTTCGTGCTTAGGAATGCAAGAACTCCTGCCATTCTGATTGAAGTTGGTTTTATCACTCATCCCAAAGAAGCGCAAAATCTTAACCATTCTCATTACCGAAATAAAATTGCTACAGCCATTGTGCAGAGTGTGCTAGATTTTAAAGCTAAAAAGAAATAAGCAAACAAATTATGAATGATTCTCTTTTCTCAACCGATCAAAGAAAGTGCGCATGTTTAGACAATATCCCCTTATTCAATATGTACGGTCCTTGATTCAATTTGCTCCCTTGAGATTTATTTTAGGATGTATTTTAAACATCTTCAATACCTTTCTCTCCGGGATCGGATTACTCATGCTCATTCCCCTTCTTCATTACTCAGGATGGCTTCCTGAAAAGGGATTGAATGAAAGTTCATTGGACAAACTCCTGACCTGGCTTCCACAGCCCGAGACTCAACTTCCTCTCCTAATCACCCTTTTCATTTTTATGATTCTGATCAGCGCAACAGCCCTCTTCCAATACAGTTCAAGTCAAGTGCAAACCCGTTTAATATACGATTATTTATTTTTCATTCGAGAGCAACTCAACCGCAGTGTAGCTGAAAGCCGTTGGAGTTTCTTGCTCAAGCAGCAACTTAAAACGGTCGAACACATGTTGACGGTTGGCATACAACAAATATCTTCCTTAACCTATTTCTCGCTTAGTTTAGTAGGCGATTGCATTGTCACAAACGTCTATTTTATTTTTGCCTTATGGATCAACTTGAAATTAACCCTTTTGGCAAGTACATGCGCTGGTCTTCTCTTATTTCTCTTAAGAAAACATAAATCGGCTTTAACAGGCACACAATCTTTCCTGCTGGATCGTCAATTGCAAGCCCATTGCGGCTATTTTTTAGACGGGGTCAAACTCGCGAAAAGTTATAACCGAACGTCCCATTATTTAGAACATTATACCCACCTCAACAATCAATTAAGGCTATCCCAATTTGCCTTCTATTCCAATCAACGCAACATTCAACTTCTCTTTAAGCTGATGAGTGCCGTCATTTTTAGTTTTATTTTTTACATCGCCGTTCATTTTTTTCATGTGAGTACCGTTTCTATGCTGGCTTTAATGATGATCTATGCCCGACTCCTCCCTTGCGTTTCCAACCTGCAGCAAAATTATCTTCGCGTCCTGAACATTGCTCCAGTTTTTAGCGAACTGTGCGCGATGCAGTCTAGTTTTAACAAAGCTCAAGAGGAACGCGATGAAAAAAATGTTCCACTCCCTTTTCACCATACCATTTCTCTCGAGAATGTAAGTTATCACTATGATCATATGGCCGCCGTTAAATCTGTCAGTTGTGAATTTAAAAAGAATACGACCACGGCCATTGTGGGGCCGTCTGGAGCTGGAAAATCCACATTGGCCGATCTCTTATTGGGTTTACTGATTCCCACAGAGGGAAAAATCAAGGTGGATGGGTCTTCTTTAGAGGAACCTCATCTCTCTTCCTGGAGAAATCTGATCAGCTACGTTCCTCAAGAAACTTTTTTATTTAATGATACGATCCGAGCTAATTTGCTTTGGGCCGCTCTCCAAGTCAGTGATCAAGATCTCTGGCACTCGCTCCGTCAGGCAGCTGCGGCTGATTTTGTAACACAATTACCGAATGGTTTGGACACCTTCATCGGTGAGCGAGGGATTCACCTATCAGGAGGAGAACGCCAGCGCTTGGCCATTGCACGAGCCCTTTTACGCCATCCTAAAATCTTGCTCCTAGACGAAGCGACAAGCTCACTAGACTCCCAAAATGAAGAACTCATTTTTACAACATTACAGACACTGCATGGAACGATGACTCTGATCCTCATTGCCCACCGTTTCAGCACCATTCGCGCGGCGGACCATGTTCTCGTTCTAAACCAAGGGCAACTCGTTGAACAAGGAATTCCTCAGGAACTTTTTGAGGAGACAACGTCCCATTTTAATCGTCTTTTTAATCAACAATTTGTGATGGCTTAAAGCAACTATGAAAACGAGTCCATAGTCCACGGTCTATATGGATTTCTTCTGCCCGTGACATTCTTGACAATCAAGGAGAATCTGCATTTTAATAATAAAAAGGAGATCCACCATGACAGACCCCTCATTCACACCCAATGACACGCTGATTCGTAAAGCAGATCTCTTTACTTCTCAAGTTGATGAAGACCTTGTCATGCTCGATGAAGCATCCGGCAACTATTTTGGCCTCAATCCAATCGCAAGCAAAATTTGGGAGTGTTTAGCCAAACCCATCTGCCTAAGCGAGCTCGTGAATATACTGACCACGACTTATGATGTTAGCGATGAACAATGCAAGGAAGAAACCATCTCATTTTTGAATGTATTACATTCTCATCAGCTATTAAATGTGACGAATGCTGAATAAACTTGACATCGTGATTTAAGATCATCCGATATATTTAAATCATCATTAATAAAATGAAATAGATATTAACTTTGAATCCATTCCATCACGTCTTGCCATGGAAGAATTTTTACATCCCCCTGCTGGGAGGGTTTGGGATTTAGGGATATGCAACACAGCTTTGCTTCTGGGCAAGTTTCTTTAAAAGATCGTAATCCCCTTAAATGAGACGAATCCACCCTATCAGAAGATTTAATTTCAATGGCTTTGATTTCCCCTCGAGGTGTTTGAATGATCAAGTCCACTTCAGTTCCCGATTCTGTTCGATAGAATGAAAAGCTGAGATCCATTTTTTTATAGTGAGAAAGACGCATGATTTCTAGAATGATAAAATGTTCGAAGGCCATGCCAAATTCGGGGGTGTGGGGATCTATTGGAATAGAGACCCTTTTGGTCAGAGCACGTGTAACCCCTGTATCAAAGAAATAGAACTTAGGATGTTTCACAAGTTTTTTCCTTTCGGACTTTGAATAGGGAAATAGAAAAAAACCCATCAGGGTATCTTCTAAGATTTGGAAATAGGATTTGATGGTTTGATAACTGGTCCCCGTTTCTCTCGCAAGATTAGAAAAATTAAGAATGTTCCCATTCTCAAAAGCAGCCAGGCTTAAAAATCGGATAAACGAATCCAGGCGCCTCATTTGAGCTTCAATCTCGATTTCTTCTCTAAGATAGGTTTCCACATAGCTGCGCAAAATATCCATGGCCAGAGCTTCATTTTTTTCAAGATAAACCTTGGGAAGCGTTCCAAACTGAAGAGCTTTACTCAAAGAGAAATTGGGTACGAGCTCTTCAAAGGAGAGTGGAAAAAGATGATAGGTCAATGCTCTTCCCGCCAAAAGATCGGCTTTAGACCTCTTTAGTTTTCTGGCGCTTGAACCTGTAAGAATAAAGATGGGAGGATTTGGGGATTCCATCAGAAAATGCACCTCACTCAATAAAATGGGAATTTTTTGAATCTCATCAACAATGATGTGAGATATTCGAGGGTTTCGTGCTAGAACTTGCTCCCTAAAAAGCTCCGGATTTGCCTGTAATCGTCGACATTCTTCCGATTTAAGAAGGTCGTAAATGTACACGTCATCTTGAGAATACAATGCTTTAAGAAGCGTGCTCTTGCCAGTTTGTCTAGGACCAAATAGAAAATAGCTATAATGAGACGGAAGTTCAATGATTCTTCTTATCATACTTCTATTTTCAGTCGAAAAATAGAAGTAGTCAATCTATTTTTCGTTATTTTATTTGAATTTTTTTCTTTATGCAACATTTTTTAAAAAATCTATAGCGACCTTGTCCCTGAGGAGGATACTTGACAATCAAGGGAAATTTGTATTCTAATGATGCTATGCTTCAATTAACAATGCTTAGTCGTCTTTTTAAGAAACTTAAAACCTATCGTCATTTATCCAGGGAATTACGTCACACATGCCCAGAGGCCTTTTATCATCTGATCTTAGCCAAGTTTTTGATCCAATTTATTCCCATGAGATTTTTTGCAAAGTATCTGGGAATTAAAAATACTCAAGGTTCTTCAATCGACACAAAAATGTATGAGCCCATTTTTCAACTCATTCGCCAGAGTATTAGAATCGTCAGTCACAATTTGCCATGGGAGAGCAAATGCTTGGATCAAGCCATGGCTGCCCAATGGATGCTGGACCATAGGAGCTTACCAGGAACCCTTTATTTTGGTGTCAAGAGATCTGAATCCCTTGAAAAACCTTATGGTGCTCATGCGTGGGTTTGCTGTGGGGATAGTCCCGTGATTGGTTCTTATCCAGATGTACATTACTCTGTGGTAGGAATTTATTCTTTAGTTTAGAAACTGAAAATTTTAGTTCATCGTGATAGATTTTCCTGCCTTTTTTAGCACAATATGCTAGAATTTTGGATGATGAGTTCTTCTTTGCCGCAGTTTTTGGTCAAACTTTTTTGGGATGTTGACTTCGATCGCTTGTGTTTGACGGAACATCGTCATTTTATTCTCAAACGTGTCTTGGACCATGGGGATCAAGAGGCCATTCTTTGGATGCGTCACACCTTCAGAGATGAGGAAATCAAATCCTCTTTAAAAAAATATCGTTCATTCTCTCGTAAAAGCGCTAATTTTTGGGCACTCATCTATGATATTCAAAAGGACTCCGTTCCATGCTTGAAGAGACACTTATTGAAGGATCCAGGGATTGTTTGGCCTTATTAGGGAAATCAGGCCTTCTTAAAAATGCCTATCTTGCGGGTGGCACGGGGTTGGCTTTGCAGTTGGGGGATCGCATTAAAAGATTTACTCAACTTTTATGAAGAGAAATATAAAAAATTATCCTCCAATCTTATTCATATCCAGAAAAGCCTCGTCTATTTTGAGGATGTAGAGGATGAAGAAATGCCTAAAATGTTAAGGGAATTAACTTGGAACCAAATCAAATCCTTTTTTGAGCAAGAAGCGAAGAAATTGATAAAATAAAACCCATAAAACAGTCCTTAAACCTCTATCATGGGTCCTGCTGAATTTTCAAGTGTGATCCTATTCATTCTTTTGATAGTAACTTGCCCGGCTAGCTTTATGAGTTGTTTAGAATAAGCATCTTCATATCCCATCATTCTTACAAAATGATGTCGATAGCTATGTCGTATTAATAAATGGAGCTTCTCTACGCCGATGGCGTCTGAGTCTGTCACATGTTTTGTATTGATTTCAATAATATCCGTCAGAGGTAAGGGGTCTTTGCCAAATTGCCCATTCATGGGAAGAGCGTATTTATGATCTTGAGGGCGTATTCTTCGTAAAGTGGAAGTATAAATCCCTAAGAGATCCGCACTTTCTTGCCACAATTTGATTTGGGGAAAACTGGGAATCACATAAGGCGTTCCTTTTTCATTAAAATGGATGACACATATATCATCGGCCAGAATATAAGCCCCTTTTTTAAAATGCCAGGCTGCAAGCGTTGATTTTCCTGCTCCTCGATCTCCTACAAAAACTTGGCAGGTCTTTCCATCAAAAGAAATGGCATTCCCATGGAGCACAATATGGCCTCGTTGTTGCATGAGAGCCCCTATACAAGAACCCAGAAGAAATAAACGTAAATTGTCTAAATCACAATTTTCATCAAGTTGATAAGTAATTCTTTTCCCGCCCTCGATCCAAAAACGAGCCACATTTTTAATATGCATTAAAAACTGATTTCCACGAGCTTGTAAGCGTTTAGGTTCAGCATCTTTATTCAAAATCTGGGGAACAGGTCCTGAAAAAATTTCTACATCTGCGGCCTCTCGCGGAAAAGAGCCCGATAGAAATTCAGGAATTTCTAAATCTGAGATAAAATTTAATCCAAAGGCTCGATAAGTTTTCATGCTTTAAAAGCTGTGCCTCGCGAATAGATTTGATGATTATCTCTTTTGAAGCCAAAGAGCGAAAAAGGAATCCTGAAAAACAAATTGATCATTCTCCCGATCCAAGAGATCCTTTCTGATTAAGATTTGAAGAGCCTTTTGAATGGATGAAGAAGAGCCTAAGTGATATTTGTCTAAAAATGGGTCTGAATAGACTTTGACTTGAGGTTCTAAGGCCAAGGCGACTAACAATTGCTTCTGTTTCTGTGTAAGAGCATTAAGGACAGTCTCGTATACCTCGCCTTCCCGTTTGAGCATTTTATTCAAGGCATTTTCCACATCTTTTGGAGTGATCAGTTTCTTTTCGAGGCATTCATCCCACAAGATGTGACAAAGTAGTTGTGTATAATAAGGATGCCCTTCGCCTCTCTGGGCAATCAGGGAGAGAACCTCTTTGGGGAGGGACACTCCGCTCAGAGAGAATTTCTCTCTAACATGCTTGATCACTTCTTCAGTCGCAAGCCTTCCAAGCGGCATATGTTTCCCGCTTTTGTAAAAGGGTCTGTTCGGATCCTGAAAAAGTTTTCCGAAAAGATGTTTTTTGCTTCCGAGAAAAATGTAACTCACATTGCGATGAGATTGAAAAATAGTTCTCATTTCTTTTTCCACCTCGTCGTCCGCGTAATTCACAATTTCCTGAAATTCGTCAAAAACCACACAAGCTGCTTTTTTCTCTTCCTTGGCCCTTTTATGGACCGATTGAAGGAGGTCAGAAAGGCTTGTTCTAAAGACATTACGGGGTTCATAGTCAAATTCGAATTCCGCGTCGCCTTCCCCTCGAATGACAATCTTTGGAATCAATTTTGGAAATAGCCTTTTGACAATATTGAGAATTTTTTGTGTGGGCTTACCTAAAGAGCGGGAAACGGCCCGTGCATAAATCTCAATAAATTTTTCTTTGGTAATGGCCGGATAAAGATCGGCATAGACGGTAAGAACCCCCTCTTTTCTGACCCTTTCAAGAACCGTCTTAATCAGCGAGGTCTTTCCATATCTGCGAGCAGAGAAAATAATCACATTCTGACCGTTATGAATGTCTCTGGCGAGCTCTTGGATATCGGTTGTTCTATTCCAAAAAGCGTCTCCATGGACCTCTTCCCCATAAACAAATGGATTCTTCATCGGATGTGTCCATTCCTTAAAAATTACGCTATCAGCGTTACGCTAATTGGATAATATTTTATTCTTCAGGGCACGTCAAGCCTTTTTGAGAACACTCTGATCGACGAAGGGCCTTATTTTATGATACGATTTTAAAAAATACACAAAAAGGGTAACAGTTTAACGACCCTTCTCCCTCAAGGGAACCGAGGCGGTTTTTGACGAGGCGTTGAAGTCGTTCGCTCTTCATGGGTCCTCGACGAATAGTCGAGCTAGAGCGAACGACTCAGCCTGAGCTCGTCCCGATCACTGGTCTCAGGCGAGCGTCCCCGTCAGAAACTGCCTTGGTTCCAGAAACTAAACTATTACTAAAAAGGTAAGCAATGAAAGCGATTGGCATATTTGATTCAGGGATTGGAGGGTTGACTGTTTTTTCCCAAGTGGAAAAATTACTTCCCTCTGAGAATCTCATTTATTTGGGCGATACAGCCCGTGTTCCTTATGGGACAAAATCGAAAGAAACCATTGAACGTTTTGCACAAGAAGATACTCAATTTCTTTTACAAAAAAATGTTAAATTTATGATTGCTGCTTGTAATACGGTCAGTGCTTTAGCCCTCCCTTTTTTAAAGAAAGAAATGAACATTCCCATCATGGGCGTGATTGAACCTGCTGTTCAAAAAGCGATTTTCCTATCTCAAAACAGTCGCATCGGTGTGATTGGAACACGGGCAACCATTGAAAGTAAAGCCTATGACATGGCCTTTGCTCAACTTGATCCGTCGGTTCAAGTTTTCTCCCAGGCCTGTCCCCTTTTGGTTCCCCTGGTGGAAGAAGGGTGGCTCAATGAACCCGAAGCCTTTTCCATTACCCAAAAATATTTTGAACCTCTGATCGAAAAGAAAATAGACACCCTCATTCTTGGCTGCACCCACTATCCCCTTTTATCCGCCATCATTCAAAAGGCCATTGGAGAAAAAGTAACATTAATTGACTCTGCCAAAGCAACGGCCGAGGTATGTTTGAAAACACTAGACGAACGCAATCTCTTAAACAAAAATCAACAGGGTCAACATCAATTTTTCGTCACAGATGACACAGAGGGATTTCGAAAGAAGGGGGAAAAATTCCTCAAGCGCCCGATGTCGCATGTGGAGCGTGCTGATCTGGAACAACCATGAAAATTCAAAATCAAAAATCAAAATGACAGATTAAAATCCAAAATGTATCTTGTGTTTAGTCTGTGAAAAGTTTTGATTTTTGATTTGTCATTTTGCATTTTGATTTTTGATTTTTAAATTAAAAAAAGATTTCTCTATGATGATTGCAAATCGCATGAAGCATATCGATTCTTCAGGAATTCGCAAGGTCTTTGATCTTGCCAAAAACATGAAAAACCCTGTGAATTTAAGCATTGGTCAACCTGATTTTGATGTTCCTGAAGAAATAAAAGAAGAGGCTATTCAGTCGCTTAAATCCGGATTTAACAAATATACCGTAACGCAGGGGATTGATGAATTGCGTCAGAATATTCTTCAAAAATTAAAACAGGAACGAGGTGTAGACGCTGAAGACATCATGATTACATCCGGTGTTTCTGGAGGAATTTTTCTAGCCTTCATGACCCTTCTGAACCCTGGAGACGAAGTACTCGTTCCTGATCCTTATTTTGTAATGTATAAACATCTCTTAAATCTGCTTGGAGCTATTCCTGTCTATATCGATACCTATCCTCATTTTGAACTTACAGCTGAAATGATCACACCTAAACTCTCCCGGAAAACAAAATTAATTCTCGTCAACAGCCCGTCCAATCCTACCGGTGTTAGCCTGATGGAAAAAAATATTAAAGAAATCGCTAAGCTCGCCAACGAACGCCAAATCATGATTCTTTCCGATGAAATTTATTCATCCTTCTCTTATGATACCCCCTTCACGAGTATCGGTCGTTTTTCTCCTTCGACACTGGTTTTAGATGGCTTCTCAAAAAGTTTTGCAATGACAGGATGGAGACTTGGATTTGCAGCAGGGCCTAAAGAAATCATTCAGGCCATGGTCAAGCTCCAGCAATTCTCTTTTGTCTGCGCCCCTTCCTTTGCCCAAAAAGCAGCCC
This sequence comes from Chlamydiota bacterium, assembly GCA_016178055.1. Lineage (NCBI taxonomy): Bacteria > Pseudomonadati > Chlamydiota > Chlamydiota bacterium. The sequence goes on from JACOUC010000051.1 coordinate 22,547, forward strand.
TTAAAGCCCTAGACTACGATATGTCATCCCATATCGCCACCTACAAGAAAAAACGTAATCTTATTTATGAAGGACTTAAAAGAAAATTTGAAGTGATCTTACCCGGAGGAGCCTTTTACATTTTTCCAAAATCACCTTTTGACGATGGAGACCTTTTTGTTAAAAAAGCTATTGAAAAAAATTTGCTCATTATTCCGGGGAGTGTTTTTTCTGAAAGAAAAAGCCATTTCCGTATTTCTTTTGCAGCCTCAGATGAAGTCCTCACAAAAGGGATTGAGATTCTGAATCAAATGGTCTAGGATGAGGGTGAAGGAGAAGTCGGATGCGTTGTCCACACTGTTTTTCTGAATTTATTTGTGAATCCCATAAAGGGTTCAAGATACAGACTTGCCCAAATTGTCAGGGCATGTTTATTCTTCAAGAAGAGTTAAAACAAATTGAAAAGGCTGAAGACCCCAATCTAGCATGGCTTGATCTAGAACTGTGGCGTCACCATCATCAATACGAGGCCATTCAGGGAAACTTGACTTGCCCTTCCTGTCAAGGACCTTTTCATATTCTTCATTATCCTAATTCCGAAGTTAAAATTTCTGTTTGTCACGCCTGTCGAGCGGTCTGGCTCAATAAAAAGATGCTTGAAACCCTGCACCTTTACCTTGAAAAGAAACTGACTTCAGAAACCATTACCGGTTATTTGAAAGACATCGGCCATGAACTCCACGATCTTCTCAAAGGGAAAGAACACATTAAAAGTTTAGGAATTATTTTAAAACTATTGCAATATCGCATTTTTGCAGAGTTTCCCTCTATTAAAAATTTAATTCAAAATTTACCCAAGGTTTAAACATGAGCCGCATCGATGGAAGAAAAGCAAACCAGTTAAGGCCCATTAAAATCACTCCCCACTTTGTTAAATCTGCAACGGGGTCGATTTTAATTGAAATGGGCGAAACGCGGGTGATTTGTGCAGCCAGTGTGCAAGAAGATGTTCCGAAATGGCTTAAAGGAAAGGGTCAAGGATGGATTACCGCCGAGTACTCCATGCTCCCTTATGCCTCTCATGAGCGAAAACAAAGAGAAAGCACTTCGGGTAAAATCAGCGGCCGAACTCAAGAAATCCAGCGCTTGATTGGAAGGTCTCTACGGGGCATTGCAGACATGAAGTCACTGGGTGAAAGAACAATTTGGATTGACTGTGATGTCATTCAAGCGGATGGAGGCACTCGGACCGCGTCCATTACAGGAAGTTTTATTGCCATGATAATGGCCCTTCATCAATTAAAATCTGCAGGTAAAATCAAGGAAATTCCTGTTAAAGATTTTGTAGCCGCCATCAGTGTCGGCGTTTTTAATGGAACCCCGATGATTGACCTTTGCTATGAAGAAGACTCCAAGGCTCAAGTGGACATGAATGTGATCATGACCGGGAAAGGTGAATTTATAGAAATTCAAGGAACCGCCGAACATCAGCCCTTCAATCTCAGCGAGATGAATCAAATGATCAAACTGGCCAAGAGCGGACTTAAAAAAATATTTGAAATCCAGAAAAAATATATCCCCTGCTGAACGAGCATGCTCCCCATCTCACAGAAAAATGAACTTCTGCTTGCAACTCGAAACCTTCATAAAATCAGAGAAATTGAAGAAATTTTTGTAGAACTTCCGATTTTATTTCTCACCCTTAAAGATTTCCCTCAAACCCCTGAAATCATCGAAGATGGGAAATCCTTTAAAGAAAACGCCTTAAAAAAGGCCCTGTCATTGGCCCAATGGTCTGGAAAAACTTGTTTGGCGGATGATTCTGGAATCGAGGTTGATTTCCTAAATGGGGCACCCGGCATTTACTCAGCAAGATTTGCAGGAGAGAAAGCAAGCGATGAAGAAAATAATGAGAAACTTTTAAGACTTTTACGAGAAGTTCCTCTCGTTCAAAGAACCGCTCGCTATCAATGTGTCATGGCCCTTGCAACTCCTAAAGGGAAAACACATACAGAACAGGGGACTTGTGAAGGGCTTATTACTTCAGGGCCTAAAGGTAAGGGTGGTTTTGGATATGACCCCGTTTTTTTCTACCCCCCCTTTAAAAAAACATTTGGAGAGACTGATCCTGTGCTTAAAGATAAAGTGAGCCACCGCTATCATGCCCTTGAAAAAATAAAGCCACTGCTGTCACAGTGGTTAGGATTTTAGAATGACTCCTTTTTCTTAAACTGCTTAAAAGGGTTTGTAAAGAGATCCGTCACCGGTCTAATCAGAGGGAAGAAAACAGGGGTCGCTACGGGGTGCTCTAAGGTTCCACGAATCTCTGCCTTCCAAACCTGACTTCCCGTCACGATTAAACCAGCCGTCACCACTTTAGAAAGAAAGGTCTTATCCTTTAAACCCGCGGGTTTCAATGAAAAAACAACATGAAGATTTAAATCTTTTTCTTTCAATCCTATTTCTCCGGTCATTTTAATGACAACCACAGAACTGGTCATCGTAAGATCATCCACAATCATTTTCCCATCGGTTACAAAAAAATTTGCAATACACGAACTAAAACGTACATCTCCTAAGCCTGGAAAAATAATTTCAAAAACCTTTAAAACTCCTTGCATCAGATTCATCTTCCATAAATTACCCTCATCAACTTTTAAAATCCCAACAGCCCTCAAAGAATCACGACTACCTTGAGGACTAAAAAAATGAATCGATCCATGAACCTTGCCCTCTAATCCTTCTTTTAAAACCGCTTGCGTAAAAGATCTAAGATCCAAATCCTCCAAAATCATTTTCCCCCCATAGGGATTCGGCGCTGAAAAATCATTCCATCCTCCTCCTAAAAACTTGCCTTCGCAACTCTCAAAATCAAATCGTTCAACCCATAGCAAGCTTTTCTTTATTCCCAAATTTAAAACCAAATTTTGAAGAGGGAAACTCCTTACTTCAAGCGATGGCATTTTGAGATGCATTTGTCCCCTTCCTTCCCTCCACTCCCCATCAATATCCATCGCTGATTTAAACTGGATCGGAGCTCCTTTTCTCCTCATAACCTTTACAATCGAGGCCAAATCTTCGCGGTTGATCGTTCCTTTAATCCAAGCAGCTTCTGGTTTTCCCTGATTGAAAATAACCCGAGATAATACACGAGTTGGAAGCGAGTCCTTTGAACCTTCTCGATCTGAAAGCATAAGAAAATTGAATGCTTGGTTTTTGAAAGTTCCAATAAATTTAAGACCTAATCCTGACAACTCACCCTCTGCATAAAAATTTTTACCTTTTTTATCTACATTCAACTTCCAAGTAAAAGACTCTCCTCGAAAGAGAGTATCTTCACTGGATGCTACCATTTCTTGATCTTCAAGTTTCACCTGAATCTTTTCTATTTGTAAACTCAACTTGTCTGAATGAAGGCTGTCAATCTCAACATGGGCTATACCCCACAATCCTGTCACTGATTCAGTTTTTTCCGTCTTTCCCCCATGAATATTTTTAAAGCGAAATTCTTTAACATCATTTCCTTGGGTCAACCACTGAATTTTTCCAGGACCCAAAGCAAAACTCTTTACAGCCCATTGGCCATGAAAAAAGGAAGAAAAGTTGAAGGAAACATGAAGAGAGTCTATCCGAGCCAAAATCAAGCCCTTTTTTACCGCTTTCAATCCCTGAATATTTCGAGCGATAAATCCATGAAAAAGATTGAAGTGAATGTCTTTATAGGAAAGGGTCCAACCTTGTTTTTTTGAGAGGGGAATTTTTAAAAACTTTTCAAAAATTAGAGGTAAAAACAAAAGATTGAATAGCCACAGAAACCCCTCTAAAAATAAGAAAAGAAAAAGAGCGGCTACCCAAAGCCTTTTAATGATCATTGCATTTCAGAATCAGATGAACTTTGGGTCAAAGTTGGACTTGATGAATTTGCCGGAGGTGTAAACTGACTCTCTGAGAGTTTCAATTTCAGACTCGAAACTTCTCTTTGAGACTCCCTGAGCGAAGACTGGCAACTATCCAATTTAAATTGTAAACTTCTTATTTCGGATTGTCGTCCCATCAAACGAGATTCCGCAGCATCGACTTTCGATTTAGATTCGGTGAGGCGAGCCTGAAGATCGTCTAACTTCGTTTGAATCTCTTGAACTTGGGATTGGGAGCTCTCTAAATCTGCTTGAGCTTTTTTTAACGCGTCTTCCTTCTTAGCAACTTGAGACTCTAAGTCTTTAATGCGATCACTTAACTGTTGGATCCCTTGAGAAAATTTTAAATAATGAGAAATCTTAAAACTCAAGTTCTTTGCTTGTTTCAAATCTCCGATCTGAATCACATCATTAAAATCCCGAAGCAAATTTTCCAATTCCTTTACATCATGAATCAGTTTATTTGCATTAGCAGTTGAATCCCCCGCCCAAGTACATAAGGGTAAAAGAATCATCAAAAAAATAAGATATGTAACGCCACACTTCTTTATTTTCTTAAAAAAAGAATACGATTGTTGGTTCATGATGACTCTTCCTTATCCTTTATTAATTTCAAATATTTGGGGCGACTAACGGGATTTGAACCCGTACTAAGAGAGCCACAGTCTCTCGTGCTGCCATTACACTATAGCCGCCGTCATTTTATCTGCATCTACACCTAACCCGCATTTCTCATCACATTTCTGCTGCGAGCGCCAATTCCGCCTCGTCTGCTTCGTCAGACTCGGTCGGCCACGCTCAACATACTGTAAAGTATGCCTCACATGGCCTCGGTCGTCTTCCTCGCATCCAAGGCGGACTTGGCGCTCTCGCGACGAAATCTGATGAGAAATGCGGGCTAATCGTAAAAAGCCTTTTCCTGGATAGCGTACCCGTTTTTAGATGGCTTCGTCAAGTCTGCTTTAAATTCTCGGAATTTGAGGAAGGTGATTGAAATGTTGATCTCGGGCAAAAAGAATCAAATGATGTTGAGAAACCAATGAAGCAAGCCAGAGATCATTGGTAGGAATGGGAGTTCCTTGTTTTCGCAATTGAAAAAACAACCGAGCATAATGATGTGTTGTCTGATCATCTGCGTAGAGAATTTCAACACGCGGTGAATTTAAGAACTGAACCAATACCCTTTCATTCTCTTCCCCTCGAGAGCCACATCGAAAACCAGCACGAAGTTCGGCAATCACAATAAAAGAAAGGAAAATCTTCTCACATGTCTGTAGAACCTGAACAGATTTTGATTCGCCTTTACAAAAGTCAATGTACCGATTCGTGTCAAGGGCTACTCTCATGACCACAGCTTATGATCAATCTGATCCTGGATTTCAAGTGCAGCCTCAAACTCTAGGTCTTCTTCCCAACTTCCTATCAAGGCATCCATGTCATGATAGACGAGAGCCTGATCTCCCAACCCTACACCACTAGATACTGCGTCTAGGACCACTTCATTAAGGCTCTTATGCAGTTCACGTGCCCTCTGCCGCAATAGGTTATCAAGCTGAGGGGTCAAATTACGAATAGTGTATTGAATTTTTTGATTCATTCTCATGCCTACACAGTAGGCTAAAAATGAATCATAGTCAATATCATAATTTAATTTTTCAGTTCAAAAATGCGCCCGGCCCGGTTCGAACGGGCGACCCTCTGCTTAGCTTACCGCACCGAATTACTTCGGCCTCCAATCCAAATGATATTGGAGTTGCTAGTCTGGACTATGTCTTCACCATCTCAGGTGTGCAGCGTATAGTCTCTGAGGACTCTCGCTTTAACTCGAAGTAATCGCAAAATTATTTCACGATGACCTGATAACCAGCGGTTGCCTGCAAATTGTCCAAAATTTTAAATTTTGGAGTTCCTTGCATATAGCTGCATCCATTCTGTACGTTCATAAATTTCGTACAGAAGCTCCTATTGAAGGCAGATGCTCTATCCAACTGAGCTACGGGCGCAGCAAAACTATTTTTAATTCTATACTTTGGAGCACGGAATTTAAAACAAATAATTTTTTATTCCGCAATCCGCAATCTGAAATCCGCAATTGAAATCTGCCCCCAGCAGGAATTGAACCTGCACCACCAGCTCCGGAGGCTGGTACTCTATCCGTTGAGCTATAGGGGCCTCCCAATTTCAGATTGCGGATTGCGGATTGCGGAATTTAAAAAACATATTCCTTGCTTCTCATTCCGCAATCCGCAATCTAAAATCCGAAATTGAAACGTGCGCCCGGCAGGAATTGAACCTGCGACCTATTGGTTCGAAGCCAATCGCTCTATCCAACTGAGCTACGGGCGCATCAATACAGTTCAAAGTTAAAAGTTTAAAGTTCAAAGACAAAATACAAAAAATATGACTCTTTGTACAGAGATGAAAAAATGAAGAGGGAGGTTAAATCACTTCCGCGAGCGGTGACGAAAATACTCGATAATCCCTGGCAAGATCGAAATGAAAACGATGGCAAAAATAACCAGTGTAAAATTGTGTTTTATAAGAGGAATATTTCCAAAAAAATAACCTCCCAAAACTAAAAGAAGAATCCACGCAATTCCTCCAATAACATTATAGGTCAGAAAACGCCCATATCTCATTTTACCGACCCCAGCCACAAAAGGGGCAAAAGTTCTAACAATGGGGACAAACCGTGCCAGAATCATTGCTTTTCCCCCATAGCGCTCATAAAACTCGTGAGTTCGGACTAAGTATTCTTTTTTAAAAAATCGGCTTTTCTCTTGATGAAAAACTCTGGGTCCAAGCCAAACCCCAATCCAATAATTCAAAGTGTCTCCCGCCACAGCCGCCCCAATCAAAATAATTAAAACCATTTTGAGATTCAACAGTGAAATGGCAGAAAAAGCACCTACCGCAAAGAGCAAAGAATCTCCAGGCAAAATCGGGGTCACCACTAAACCCGTTTCGCAAAAAACAATCAAAAATAAGATAACATAGGTCCACCCACCACAATGCTGAATGACAACGCTCAAATGAAGATCAAGATGAATAAAAAAATCAACAAAAGATTTTATCCATTCCATAGTACGAACATTCCTATTTCAAAGTTGTTTTCACAAATAGGGTCCCATCGTATCACATTCTTTTCAAGATAGGATTAGACAAAATTTCTTTTAATTGGGAAATTTCCGTAACAGGAGAGTTACAAACACTGTTCTGGCAAATATAAACGGTCGGCTTTTCGCCTTCGAAAATGCGCCCCTGAATAAGAGGAATAAGGGACGATGCTTTTTCGAAAGTGCGTGAATCGACAGGAGAGAAAGCCAATACATGATGAGGAAGAAAATGAGAAAAAATTTCACGGAGAATTTCTCGTCCCTTTAACGAGAGAGAATCGCCTCGAAAAATAATTTCTTGAGTAGGACTTAAAGTAAATTCAAGCGCGATGAGCATTTGAGTGTATCCGCTTGGGTATTGAGTCATTGCTTTTGAAAAGGCATCCAAGAGACTCTTGGCCCTTTTCTCAAGAGCTTCATCTGCCTTCAATCGAGCTAAACGCAAAAGAACTAAAGCTGCAACAGAATTTCCTGAAGGAATTGCCCCATCATAAATCTCTTTACTGTGAGCAATCAATTTTTCGGCATCCTTGCCAGAAAAGTAAAAACCTCCCTCCTCATCATCCCAAAAAAGTCGAATCATTTCTTGAGACAAAAACCATGCCTCTTCAAAATAATAGAGATTGAAACTCGCTTCATAAAGATCGAGAAGCCCTAAAATTAAAAAGGCATAATCCTCCAGAAAACCTAATACTGAAACATCCCCTTTACAAAAACGATGCATCAATCGACCCTCTTTGGACTTCATTCTGCCCAAAATAAAATCGGCTGCACTCGATGCCGCCACAAGATATCGTTCTTCCCCAAACACCCTTGAGGCAATGGCTAGACTTGAAATCATAAGGCCATTCCAGTCGGTTAAAATTTTGTCGTCTAAATGAGGACGCGAGCGCTTTTTCCTTTCCTCAAAAAGTTTAGCTTTAGAATTTGAAATACTCTTTTCAATCTCTTCTAAAGGGAGTCCTAATTTCTCGGAAATTTGTGATAAGGAAAGGGCCTCATAAAGAACATTTTTCCCAGCAAATTCACCCTGAGGATCATGAAGGGCATTTCCATCCGGGAGAACGCCAAAATGAAGATTAAGAATTTTTGCGTTTTCCTCCCCCAAGAGCTCGTTTATGACTTTGTCTTCCCAAAGATAAAAAACACCCTCAAACTTTTCATCGGGATGATCTGCATTCTGTGCACTGTCCGCATCCTCTGCTGAATAAAAAGCACCATCGGACCCTGTCACCCCACCACCTCTCGTACTAACAAAGGTAGGTCCGCCTCCAGCGGACTGGCTCGAAAGGCCAACGAGAGGTGGTGGGGTCATATCCCGTAAGACATCATCAAAGATATCTTTGGCAACATTTGCATATTCAACTTTTCCCGTCGCTTGATAAGCCTCTAAATAAGTTTTTGAAAGAATCGCCTGGTCATAAAGCATTTTTTCAAAATGAGGAATCCGCCAGGCATGATCGACCGAGTAACGATGAAACCCTCCCCCCAAATGATCCCTCATCCCTCCCCGAGCCATTTCAGTTAGTGTTTTCTCCACGATTTGAAGTAATCTTTCATCTCCATTTCGTTTCCATCCCCTTAGCAAAAAGGAAAGCGCATGACTTCTTGGAAACTTAGGAGCCTCACCAAACCCTCCATACGCTTCATCGTATTGCCCGATCAATTGAGTAAAACCCTCGTTCAACACGCCTTCATCTAAGGCTTGCCTTAAATCATCCTTCACGGAACGATGTTGAAGGGAAGCGGTCAGGGCCTCACTTGATTTCAAAAGTTTTTCACGATCACTCTTCCATTGGCTCGCAATCGCAAAAAGGACTGAGGCAAAGCCCGGTCTTCCCCAACGATCTTCGGGAGGAAAATAAGTACCCCCAAAGAAAGGTTTTAAATCAGGAGTTAAAAAAACACTCATGGGCCATCCCCCTTGACCCGTCATTGCCTGGACTGCTGTCATATAAACATGATCTACATCTGGCCGTTCTTCTCGATCTACTTTAATCGAAACAAAATCATTATTTAAAAGATGTGCCATTTCACTATTTTCAAAAGATTCTTTCTCCATGACATGACACCAATGGCAGGTAGAATAACCGATCGAGAGAAAAATGGGTTTGTCTTCCTGACGAGCCTTTTCAACAGCCTCATTTCCCCAGGGATACCAATTGACTGGATTGTGGGCGTGTTGCTGAAGATAGGGACTTTTCTCATGAATCAGTTGATTGGTCCATAAAGTTTTTTTTGAAGTCATTTTAATGAGGCCCAGGGACAGGAGAAACTCTTTCCCAAATGATAAAACCATCATGATCGTATTTCACTAAAAACTCCCCGCTTTGAATCAAGGCTTCATATTCTTTTCGATACCTTCCCAAACTTTTCAACTTAACAAGAATCACATGGGGCCTATAACGTCTCGAATCAAAATACTCCCAGGTCATTAATTCCTTACGGTTGGCACAAAACCCCGCAAGATCATCCTGGCAAAGCAGCAGGCCCTCTTTAGGAATGTGCTTAACCACTTGAAGAATATTCTGACCTTCTGGATGAAGGGTAGAATAAATCCGGTTATTACTTTTTCCGAAAGGCAAGAAACCTGCCGCATGATGCCAAAGAAGGGTCACCAACACCAAAAAGAGTGCATACCTTAAACCATGAAACGACCCTGGTTCCACTTTTAATCGCTGAGTCAGCGCCTCTATAATCGCCATCGTCAAACAGGTTATAATCCCAACCGAGTAGTGATATTTTAATAAGTAAACGGGCGGCAATTTTGAGGTAAGCGAAATGGCAAGCGCAGAGGATGGAAAAAGGAGAAGAGGAATCCAACCTTTTTTACGCAAAAAGAAACTCGCTGACAAGCCCCACCAAAGAAGAGGTTTCAACCTTAAAATCCATTGTTCCCAATGGAATTTAAAAACTTGAAATTCAATCAAATCTGAAACTTTTCCTCGTCTTTGGAGAAAACCAACACCGCCAAAAAAGGGAAATAAAACACTGATTGCAAAAAAACTGTACAAAAAAGCTAAAGCCGCCAAAAGATAGCCTAATCGCCATCGATCCTTCACTCCAAAATAAAAAAGCATGGGAGCAATCACCCAACCCGTATCCTCTCTTAACCCCAACAATAAAATAAAGGGGAGCCCTACATATTTTTTGTGACTCGAAAGACAATGATAGAGCCAGGGAATGAGACAAAAGTAAAGAGCTACCCCATGAAACTCTGACAGCATCACCGTCTGAGTAAATGGGTTTGCAACGTAAAAAAATAAAATCGCTGCCGTTAAATTTTCCCCGCATCTCCCTTCACGAGCCATGCGCCAAAGAATAAAGCCCCCTGTAAGCAATCCCATCCATTGTATGAAAGAGAGTAAAAAGGGGTTATCCCAAATCAGAAAAAACGGGCCGAGCAGGGCAAGGGTAAAGGAAAGGTGTGTACTCAAATACGTATAATCGACAAGATATTTGAAGAAATGACCGTGTCCACAGTTCCAGATGGTGTTGGTGTATTTCCCGTAATCTGAAAATGTAAATTTCCCCCAGCTAAAAGCAGCATAATCACTGCGAAAGATAAGAAGGGCGGCAACACAGGTCGCAAGAAATATAAACTTGGGGAAAATCCATTTGGACGCTGAAAATAATTTCATTTTTTTACCAATGAAACATCACCAGCAAGTTTTGGGGCAAATAGAGCCCTCTTGAAATAAAACACCCTCTTAGTCTACTTAATCCCTTCAAAAAATCATCAATTATTTCTAGTTTGAAAAAGCAGGATGTAAAAACTGATAAATTTTTTCAGCTAAACGTTTTGATATCTTTTCTGTTTGAGCAATTTCGTCAAGGCTTGCTCGCCTGATTTTATCCAAAGAACCAAAAGTTTTTAGAAGATTTTCCTTGCTCACTTGACCTAAACCAGGAATATCATCTAAAATAGATTCTCTGATTTTCTTTTCCCGCAAGCGCTTATGAAAAGCAATTGCAAAACGATGCGCCTCATCCCGAACCCTCTGAATTAAATGAAGAGCGGGAGAATCATGCGCCAATCGAATAGGTTCATGACCATAAGGGGTATAAATTTCTTCATAACGCTTTGCTAAACCAATGATGGGAATGGAGGTAAGATCTATTTTTTGTAACACCCCTCTCGCTGAAGAAAGTTGTCCTTTGCCGCCATCGATCAAAATCAAATCAGGAAAGAGTCCCCCTTCTTCTTTGAGGCGCCGATATCGTCTTTCCACGACCTCTTTCATCATCGCAAAATCATCAATTCCAACCACTCCTTTAATCTTAAAATGTCGATAAAACCTCTTATCCGGCTTACCCTTAAAAAAATGGACCATGGAACCCACCGCCTCTTTCCCTGCAAAATTAGAAATATCAAAGGCCTCTATTCGTTCAGGAGTTTTTTCTAAACCCAAAGCCTGAGCCAGGGTCTCAGCTTCATGATCTTTATGATCTTTATTCCCGGGAATTCTTTTAAACTTCTGTATCGTCCGTGTCCGAGTTCCCGTAATTTTTTCCAGAGCGGCTAAGGTATCTCGAATCTGCGCCGCCTTTTCAAATTCTAAATGGAGAGAGGCATTTTCCATTTGACGATTCAAATCTCTGATTAAATCTCCAGAACGTCCCATCAAAACCTGACAGGCACTTTCGACCGAACTGCGATATTCCTCTTTTGAAATTTTTTCCACACAAGGGGCAGAGCACCACTTCATCATTTGATAAAGGCAATGTTCATAATCCTTTTTGCCTGGCTGAGCGGGACAACAGGTTCGAATACGAAAGATCCTTTCTAAATCCTCAACCGTTTTGCGAAGAGCGGCTGCATCCGTATAAGGCCCCAAATACAAAGCCCCATCCGGTTTACGAATTCGAGTAATGATAAAACGAGGGAAAGGCTCCTGAAGGGTCACTTTTAGAAGGGGATAATTCTTATCATCTCGATACGTCACATTGTACTTCGGTTTAAACTCCTTAATATACTGACATTCTAAGATGAGCGCCTCTTCTTCAGACCTTAAAGGAATAAAATCAATGTCATGAACCGCCTGAATCATCGCCTCTGCTTTGGGAGGATTTGGTTTCAAATCTCTAAAATGAGAACGTATACGCGAACGCAAGCGATTCGCCTTCCCTACATAAATAATTTCGCCCGACTCCCCTCGCATCAAATAAACGCCTGGCCCCTGAGGAATTTTTCGAATCCGATCTTGAATGAATTCGGGAATCGTATGCATAAAGACTTGACATCCTTTCACGAGCAAGCTATATTCTCGCCGTTTCTAAATCCATTATATCAGGCATGAAAAGGAATTAAACATGGCTCACAGTATTTCAGCAGAAAAGCGAAATCGTCAGAATCAAAAGAAACGCCTTGCAAACCGAAAGATCAAGGCGGATCTTAAAAGCATGACTAAAAAGTTTCTTTCTTCCATCGAAGCCAAGAAAAAAGAAGACTCTCTCAAAACTTTTAAAATTCTTTCCAGTCAATTCGACCGGGCTGCCAAAAAAGGTGTGTTTCATAAAAACAATGCCAGTCGTCATAAGTCCCGCTTGTCTCAACATCTTGCAAAAGCATTTGCCGCGTAGAAAACTATCAAGGAGGCTCGAGGCAAATACTTCTTCGGTTTTTGTTTTTCCCTCGAGCCTCTGGCTGTCTTTCTGCTTTTGCTTCGAGCTTCGAGCCTCCAGCCTCGAGCGTCTTTTTGGGAATGAATTTCCCATTAAAATTTGTTATAAATAGTCGAACAAACCATTTCGAATGGAGGTATAAATTTATGAACCAGGCAAAGACAACAATTTTACTGGTAGTTTTGTCCATTTTATTTGTTTTAGCAGGAGGAGCCATCGGCGGACAACAGGGAATGATGTTCGCTTTTATCTTTGCATGTGCTATGAATCTTATCACCTATTTCTTTAGCCATAAAATTGTCCTGGCCATGTATCGGGCTCAACCCCTCGGCGAACAAGATGCGCCTTATGTTCATCGAATCGTTCGAGACTTAACCATGAAAGCGAATCTTCCGATGCCCCAAATCTATCTCATCCCTACAGACTCACCCAACGCCTTTGCTACGGGGAGAAATCCTCAGCACGCTGTTGTAGCTGTAACTCGTGGTATTTTAAATTTACTCAGTCAGGAAGAACTGACAGGAGTCCTAGGACATGAACTTTCCCACGTTCAAAATCGAGACATATTAATCAGTACGATTGCTGCAACCATCGCAGGAGCCATCAGCATGCTTGCAAATACTGCTCGATGGGGAATGACGTTCGGAGGAAGTCGGTCTGACAATAATCGTAATAATCCATTGTCTCTTGTTCTCTCTATTTTTTTAATGATTCTTTTACCTCTGGCCGCCATGTTTATTCAACTGGCTATTTCCAGAACCCGAGAATATGGTGCAGATGAATGTGGGGCTCGACTGACGGGAAATCCTGTAGGACTGGCCAATGCGCTTAGAAAACTTCAGGGTTATACTCAACGACGACCCTTTCAAGCGAATCCTGCTACCGCTCATATGTTTATTGTCAATCCCCTCAGCGCAGGATCGATGCTCAAACTCTTTAGCACCCATCCCCCGCTTGAGGAGAGAATTGCTCGATTGGAAGCCATGGCGAGATAGAAAGACAAGTTAAAAGTTTAAGGTTTAAAGTTCAAAGAAAAACCTGACTTGTGAGTCCTTGAACCTTAAACCTTGAACTTTGAGCTGTATTTACTTGTCGAGTAGACATATATTTCAATGCCCCTCACGGAACCGTACGTGCGGATTTTCCGCATACGGCTCTTCAGTAAGCCTCACTCAATTTTGACGGTATATAAAAGCGATGGACGATCCGTGGCTTCGGTAAGGGGAAC
>JACOUC010000052.1 GCA_016178055.1 Chlamydiota bacterium
ATCAGCCATAGGGACTAAAGTTTATCTTACAGCAACGATTCGAGGTCGTTCTGTTACACAGTTCAGAGAAATCTCAGGAGAGGAGAGCGGCAGCCTGATGGTGACATTTGGTTTAGGAGATGCATCCGTTATCAACGAGATTACCGTAAAATGGCCTTCAGGCATCGTTCAAGTCTTGCAAAATGTTGCTGTCAATCAGGTGCTGACCCTTCTTGAAAGTGAAGAGAACTTGGCTAAAAAGAAATCTAAAAGTATACATCGATCTGCAAAGTCCATGAAGCGGTAAAAAATTCATCATAGCACTGGATCAAGCACTTGATGGATTAAACACGGCACCAAATAATCATCTGAAAAATCGCCCAGAACAGCGTCACGCCCCATTCGGCACATCCATCCTGCAAGTTTTCCCCCAAAAACAAAGTGGCCCAGATGAATTCCTACCCCTTTTCTTAGAGGCACTTGCAATTTTTCCTGAACGATGTCACCCCCGTTCAATCTTCGAATGACTTCTTCTTTCCATTGATCATGATCAATGTCTGAACCCATCAGAACTCCCCGCCCACGATTGAGGGATGGGGGTTTAAGAACAAACAAGGACGGGTTATCAATCACATACTGAGGAATTTCAATCAAAGCCCTATGAAACTCTGTTTTGGTTCTTTGAAGACTTCGAGTCCAAGGAATGAGAAAACTTTTCAATTGATTTTCTTGAGGAGTGAAAAAAATTTCAAACTCTGGAGAAGATAGAATCGTAAACGTCCTTTTATCAAACCCAATTTGGGAACGAAATGAACCTACGACACAGACATTTTGATCAAAATAGGCCTTGGTCATTGGCTTTACCTTGTCCCAGGCCTCTAGATATTCCCTGGTCACTACCCGACGATAAATTAAATCAATTCTAAAATCGTCCTTCCAAAGAAACGTCCCGTCATAACGAAGCTCTCGCGGATCTGCTAAAACGGTTGAAATTCCCATTTGATTAAAATAATGTGCCAAATCGATTTGTTCAGGACGTGTCGCAACGTCTTTCCAATCAACAATGGCGATCTGGGGAACCTCCACCCGCCTTTTTGAGAATTCGTGGTAGCAATCAAGTAAAGTATCCAGAACCCGTTTTCTTAAAGAGGAGTAAACTCTCTCTTCCCCTGGAAAAGATTCAATATAAATTCGATTTAATGCCTCGACATACGCCATCCCCGATGTTCCATCGGTATTGAGTTCAAGTAATTTTAAATTTTCCCCATCCCAAAAAGAATCCCAACGGGTCAAGGGACAAGACACAGAATATCCAGGATGAGCCAAAATCAAATCCATTAAACGGGAGTCGAAAGAATAGAGCTCTCGAAATTCCCCCTTGATAAAAAGCGTCGTAACCTTTTCTACAGTAGAATGAAGTATTTCCAAATCCTTCTTAAAGGAAAGAGCATCTTTTTCTTCAATGAGATAAGGTTCGTGACAAACCTCTAAAGACTTTCCTCCATAAGAGATTCCCTTTAAAGACCAGGCATGATAAAAATTTTGCACATTATCCATATCTCTCTTTAAGCGCAAGGTTAATAAATTTGTCCAGATGATCCGATAAGAACATTGGAATATTGATAAGATTGTTATCCTTTTTTAGATTTTTTAGAGAAAACCTTACCCGTATAGGAGGAGCATATTGTTGATTGTAAAAGGTGAGACTCTTGCCTCGCACGTTCTCATCCGATTTAACTTCTATAGGTATAATATCATTACCGCGCTGAATGATAAAATCAACCTCAGCTGTTGAACCGGAAGACCAGTATCTGGGCATTACTTCGTATTGAGCAATAAGGCATTGTAAGATATAGTTCTCGGAAAGGGCTCCTTTAAACTCCGAGAACAACCTGTTACCTTCATGATACGACACGGGATCTAGGAGTGCCAACCGGCGCAAAAGCCCAACATCAACCGCATAGAGCTTAAAAGCGCCTAGATCGTCATACGCTGATACAGGAAGGCCTGGCTTTGTATTTCGATATATTTTATATCCAAGGCCAGCATCGCAAAGCCAGGTCAGGGCATCTTCGTATTCTCTCGCTCTTCCCCCTTCTTTGACCGCCTTAAACATGAACTTCTTATTCTCTCTTGAAAGCTGCGATGGAATCGAGGACCAGATTAACCCCAGTTTGACCCTATCTTTTGTTTGAGCGTGTTTTGAAAAATCAAGTTCATAGGCGTTCAATATGTCCCGCAATATTTTTTGAACTTGTGCAATATCCCTTTCCTTGACCCAGGCACGTACGGGTTCAGGCATACCTCCCGTCATAAGATACATCTTCATTTTTTCATGCAACTGATTAAAAAAAATATCGGGTATCGGCCCAAACTCATCAATGCTATCAGTGTATTGAACAAGTTTTTCTTCTCCTGATGCCCACAGAAACTCTGTAAAGGTCATTGGATAGACTGTTAAAAATTCCACTTTACCGACTGGGAACGAAGCCGGCTTTGAAACCTTGATCCCCAATAGTGATCCCGCACAGGCAATATGATACTCCGGAGCAACTTCGCAAAAATATTTCAAAGTATTGAGTGCGGCGTTGCATTCCTGAATCTCATCGAAAATGATCAGCGTCCTTCCGGGTAAGATCCGCGTACCATTGATCATCGCCAGACTTTGCAAAATTCTCTGAACATCCTTTGTCGTTTCGAAATATTGTCTTAATTCGACCTGCTCCTCAAAATTAAAATAAGCCGTATTTTCGTAATATTGCTTGCCAAATTCCTTCAACAACCACGTCTTCCCAACTTGACGCACCCCCTTCAAAATAAGAGGTTTTCTCTGTTCCGACTGCTTCCATGAAATCAATTGACTTGTTAATAATCGCTTCATAATCACCTATTTAGTTGCTAATATGTGTTATAAATCACATTTATATGACCAATTGATCATAAAAAATGGGGAAAAGCAAATATATTTCATGCCCATGCACTTGACTCAACCAGTACCCATTTGATGTTTGATTTTTGATTTTTATCGTTGTACGCTATTTCACATGGAAAAAAATTTATATCCCTTAAAATTTAAGCCCATTTTCAAAGAAAAGATCTGGGGAGGAAGAAACCTAGAAACCCTCCTTGAAAGGCGTCTTCCCCAAGACAAAAAAATAGGAGAGTCTTGGGAAATTTGTGACCGAGGAGAAGATCAGTCCATTGTAGAAAATGGTCCATTCAAAGGGAAAACGCTTCATCAACTCATTTCTTTCTTTGGACAAAAACTGCTTGGGAACCATTTTCAGCCTCCTTTCAATCGATTCCCTCTTCTTTTTAAAATCATCGATGCCCAAGAAGATCTAAGCCTCCAGGTTCATCCAAATGATTCTTATGCAAAGGCTCATGAAAAAAATGATTCAGGAAAAACAGAAATGTGGCACGTCATTCATGCTGAAAAAGACGCAAAAATATATTGTGGTCTTAAAAAAGGAATCGACAAGACATCCTTTAAAACAACCATCAATCAAAATAAAATTGAAGATGAAGTGAAAGTTTATTATGCAAATACCGCCGACACTTTTTTCATTCCAGCTGGAACTGTCCATGCCTTAGGAAAAGGAAATGTTGTCATTGAAATCCAGCAAAATTCCGATCTGACCTATCGTTTGAGCGATTGGGGTAGAATAGGTCTCGATGGAAAACTTCGTCCCCTTCACATCGAAAAAAGTTTGGATGTGATTCAGTTTCAACCTTCAAAAGAGACATCTCTTTCGGGCAAGGTGACCCGCTCAACTCTTGGAGTCGAATGCCCTTACTTTAGAGTCAAAGAAGAAGCCCATCAAAAACCTTTTTCAGAATCTATCGGAAATGAAGCGTTTCAGGTATGGATTATCCTTGAAGGGAAAGGATCCATTGCAGGGCAGCCCTTTAAAAAAGGAGATTTTATGCTGATCCCGGCCCATATTGGGAAGGTTGCGGTTGAACTCGAACTTCCTTTACAAATGCTAAGAGTGCTGCCAGGAAATCACGGAGAATAAAAATTGATATTGCTTTAGATAACCGAAAATTAAAGAAAGAACTTTTGTCTAATTTGAAAATACCTTATAGGCGCAGCGTATACTTAGGAGTAAAGAGCACGATCAAGAGAATACCCAACCATAAAATAAAGGTTCCCCAAAAAAGTCCTGAGATGGCCCTTAAAAAATCTGAGATGACAGAAAAAGAAGCGAGCACCGATAGTCCGCCAACCATTCTTGCAAAGCACCGTCCCTTCGGGTTTACCGTCCCTTCCATGTATGAGAGAAGTCCCAGATAAGGAACAAAGAGAAGCGCCCAATTATAGGTCAGAGAATAGGAGGGGAGAAGAAAGGCTAAGATTAAAAAAAGAGAATATTCTAGAAGCCTGACGTGAGGACCTCTCTTTCCTAATAAAACTAAACTAGAAAGCCCGATCATCATATAAGAAATTCCCTTGAGAAGAAAATGGAGTGTTCGAGGGGAAAAATCGATTAAATTTTCATGAAGATAAAGGCTCCATCTTCCTCCCGGCTGAACGGAAAATAGCCTCGCGAAGGCACTGGGCAAAGACTGGCTGCTTAATTTAAGAATTCCAGAACTTTCGTGTCCAAAAGATTCGGGATGGGCCAGATAAGGACCTACCAAGGTCTGGTACCACTCCTTCAAAAATAAAATATTCCCTTTTATTCCGAAAAAAAATGATGGAAGAATATAAAACCATAAAACAATTCCAAGAACTACCCCAAATAAAAATTTGAAATTTCTTTTCAAAAAGAAAAATAAAATAAAAAGAATCAAAGGAAAATAAATGACCACTGAAATGATCAAACATAATCCCCCCCAAAAATCTTTCCCCTTCTCAACAGCATAAAATGAAGCCACGAGAAAGAAAAGCATGAACAATTTGGATTGTCCAACGGAAAGATGATAGACGATAAAGGGTAAGGATAAAAGAAAGGCGATTAAAAAAGACCTCACCCCTTCCTTTTCAGAAAGCCCCCATCCTTTCCTCATTTTCCAAAGTAAAATCATGGTTAGAATGAAAGAAAAGACATTCATCGCATACCATATTTCTTTTGCGACCCCCTGCGGCAAAAGAGCGAGAGGAGAAAAAAGAAGGGCAAAAGAGGGAGGATATCGAAAAGGGGTAAAAACCTCCCCAGGATCTAAGTAATAAGGGGAATACCCAAAGATTATCGCATGCGCCCCTTTGTAAAAAATATCAAAGTCAGATCCGTGACGAAAATAAATTACAATCCCTAAAACAATCCAAAAACCCCAAAAAAGGATTTTTAAAATTGATTTTTTAGAAGTTAAATTCATAACAAATCCTTTTCGTAAAGAACCCTGGCTAACACCCAAACTTTGTTAGAAGCCACATCAATCCAGAATTTTCCACCCCAAATATTTTTTGTTTTTAAACTTCCCAAGAGCTTCACAGAAAACGGCCGTGAAAATTTCATACTTAAAGAAATTTTTCTCCAACCTTCTAAACCTAACCAAGGAAGCTCAAGAGCTTTAAAAACGGCTTCTTTGATGGCCATCATTTCTGCAAAGGCAATCCCCTTATTTCGATGAGCCTTAATATAAGACCGTTCCTCTCGAGATAAATAACGTCCTAATTTATCCCGATAGTTTCGATAAATGGATTGGGCCCTTGAAACCTCAATCAAATCAATTCCAAGCTGAAGGATTTTATTCATTGTGATAAAATTTAAACTCTTTTAAAGTCGCCATTAAGCATAAAGCAAACAGTTTATTTAATGAATCAAATCTTTTCAAAAACATCTTTGATCATTTTTACGTTTTTGATCACCCTGATGGGGATGAGCCTTCTCACAGAAGGGCTCATACGCATTTTCTTACCCCTTTATAATCCTTCAGGAAGGATTGCATTTTACTCCAATGAAGAGGGACTTTATCTTGGGGAAAAAAATTCCGTTCTCCGTCAATGGAAAAATACGGGAGATTTTGACGTAAGCGTTCGAATCAATAGGTTTGGTTTCAGGGATGAGAAAAATCTCCAATCTTCTACTGAAAAAGATTGGTTTGTTGTGGGCGACTCCTTCAGTTTTGGCTGGGGTATTGAAGAAAGTGATCGCTACTCTAATCTCTTAGAAAGAATGCTTCATGTGAGAGTGTTTAATATCTGTGTCCCTGGAGATTTTGAAACCTATGAAAAACTCATTCATTACGCAGAGAAAAACGGAGCTATTATTAAAAACCTCATCATCGGTGTTTGTATGGAGAATGATCTCCATAATTATACCCCTGCGAAAGAGCCAGACACGTCCATCACACCCATCTCTCACTCGCGAAAACTAGCCGCAATCAAACAATGGCTCACCTCCCACTGTGCACTCTATAATGCCGTGGGTTACATTGTCCATCAGAATAACTTGTTGAGGAAAGTCGCCGTTCACTTGGGATTTGTGATTGAAAATTTTGATGGACTTAATCGAAATACTTTTTCTCCTGAGATTTTATTGAGCTCATCTAAAAAGCTTGCTGAAATCGCTAAGAACTACAACACCCTCATCGTCATCATCTCTTCAAGGGGACTCTGGCTTTCTAGCACTCAAGAAACGGAACGTAAAGTTCATGATACGTTTATTCAAAAATTAAAAGAGTTCAATTTGAAAGTGATTGACCTACAACCTTTTTTTGAAGAGGGAGGAAATCCGTTAGGCTATCACTTCAAAAATGACGGACATTGGAATCAATCCGGCCACCTGAAAGCCGCTCAAGTGATTGAGAAATTTATAGAAGAAGAACAACAATAAAAACAGCGACGTCTGACCTTCCCCTTTAGTCTAAAGGGGAGTTGAAGGGGTTACAAGATAGCGGTTAATGGCATAATATTGCGCTTTAACCGGAGCCGACTTCTGGTTACTACGCTTTTCATCCATGATAAACCCTCTCTCATACATTTGTGGTTTCACATTCGCATAAAGCTCATAAAGCTCCGGTTCAACCACAGGTCTTTGAATATAACGAGGTTGATACAAATCTTGTATAAATGAAAGCGGCCGACCGCTCACCAAAGAAAGTTTGACATCCTTCCAATCACTGTCCGTCTGATTCTCGACCATCGCCCACCCCTGTAAACGCGAAGGGTCATCTTTTCCAGACCCCATCACCAACCTGAAACTCGTTTTCCAATATAATGAGGTGACCCTGTATTTTCTTGCTTCACGGCTTAAAGCCCAAATGCTAGCATGACAGCATGAAAAAATATTTTTTAATTGGAATTGCAGGAAGCGGAATGAACAGTCTCGCTTATTTTTTAAAAGCAGAAGGTCACGAGATCATGGGATCTGATCGCTCGTTTGATCGATCAGAAATGAAAAATGTAAAACAAGAACTTCTAACCAAAAATATAAAAGTTTTTCCCCAAAATGGATTGGGAATCACTGCTGACCTTGACGGGATTATCTATTCAAGTGCCGTTCAAAAGAATAATCTTGATTTAATCAAAGCCCGTGAATGCCATCTTCCCATCATTTTAAGAGCTCAAATGCTTGCCCATATTTTTAACTTAAAAGAAGGCATTGCGGTCAGTGGAACAAGTGGAAAAACAACCGTCGTAGGAATGATTGCTTCCATCCTACAAGAAGCAAAAATAGATTTTTCTTTTCTATGTGGTGGAAAAGTTAAAGGATTATCACAAAATGTTGCAATCGATTGGAAACTAGGAAAATCCTCATCCATGGTGATTGAAGCTGATGAAAGTGATGGAAGTTTAATCCACTATAAACCTAAGATCTCTATCATCACTAACATCTCAAAAGATCATAAAGATTTAGATGAACTCTATCCCCTTTTTCAGCATTTTATCGACTCAACTCAAGGCCTTATCATTTTAAATGGAGACTGCCCGGAAACAAAAAACATCAGAATTGGAAAAAACTCTACTTCTTTTTTCAAAAAAGAGCATGTTCAGAGCTTACAACTATCGGATGAAGGATCATATTTTACAGTCGATAAAATCCCTTTTCAGCTTACAGTTCCAGGCACCCACAATGTCATGAATGCCCTGGCGGCCATCTTAGCTGCACAAGCCCTTCAAATCCCAATGAACCAGATTCAAGGAGGTCTCAGAAAATTTCAAGGGATTGAGCGCCGTCTAGAATTAATTGGAACGGTAAAAAAAACAAGAGTCTATAACGACTATTCTCATAACCCCGCCAAGATCCACGCCGCTTTAGAAACGCTAAAAATTTTGACTCATCGACTCATTGTTGTTTATCAGCCCCATGGGTTTGGCCCCTTAAAACATCAATGGGATGAACTTCTAGAAACTTTTTCAAAGGGGATTTCTTCAAAAGACATCCTCTATCTTTTACCCATTTATGATGCAGGAGGAACAGCGAATCGAAGTGTGAGCTCAGAGGATTTTGTAAAAGATTTAAAAAAGAGAAATGTCCCAGCCTTCTTCTGTCAAAATCGGGAAGACCTTCAAAAAAGAATGAAAGAAGAAATGATAGAGGGAGATGTCGTTACCGTCATGGGGGCAAGAGATGGAACGTTGACTGAACTGGCCTATAAAATATTTGAGGGAATCGATCACCGAACACCCATCACCTATAACCTATCACCCATTTTTCCTGCTTCCAGGATGTAAGAGCTCATCCATATCCAAAAGCATTTCTTCTCGGCTGTAAGCAGCAATATCCATGATTTGAGTATCCATGCGAATCGCATCTTCAGGACAAACTTCCACACAAAATCCACAATAAACACATTTACCTAAATCAATGTCAAATTTCTTTGCTACTTTCTCTATATTAGGATCGGGATCTTCCCCAGCAATAATGTAAATGCATTTGGCGGGACAAACGGTCTCACATAGCATACAAGCGACACACCGAGGGCTCCCATCTTCCCTTTGCACCAATCGATGGCGGGTTCTTAATCGAGGGGCATACTCCCTTTTCTCATCGGGATATTGAATCGTCACAGCGGCTGATTGACCCTTCAAGAAACCTAAAAGATGTGCTGTGTGTAAGAAAATATTTTTGAAAAAATGGGTCGAGGTGATTAAAATTCCCTTAAATGCTTCAAAGATATAAATGCGTTCTAAGAATGTAAGTTCTTTGCGATTCACAAGATGAATTCCTTTAACAAAACCATTATTAATCCTGTAACAAGTATATTCATAAGCGCCAATGGCAGCATCATTTTCCATCCTAAGCGCATCAACTGATCATACCGAAAGCGTGGCAAAGTCCACCTGACCATCATCAAAAACCAACAAAAGAAAATAATCTTAAGAGAAAACGATAAGACCCCTAAAAGAGCTACTCCGGTCTGTGGAATAAGCCAGACCCCTCCCCAAGGGAAATGGAATCCATCAGAAAAAAGATAAGGGATTTGCCAGCCTCCAAAAAATAAAGTTGCTAAAAGAGCTGCCGCTAACACTGTTTCAAGAAAATCCGAGAGCATAAACATTCCAAATTTCATTCCACTGTATTCAACAAAATAACCAATGATTTCTGACTCTCCTTCGGGTAAATCAAATGGGGCTCGCTTGGTCTCAGCCATCGCTGCTGTCATGAAGAGCAGAAACCCCACTGGCTGAACAAAAATTCCCCACTGAGGAATCCAACTCAACCAATAATGCCCTTGGGCCTGAACCAAATCTTGTAAATTAAGAGAGCCATAGATCATAATAATCCCGATCAGAGAAACACCCATGGTAATTTCATAAGAAATCATTTGAGAAGAGGCTCGAAGTCCCCCCAAAAAAGAGTAATTATTATTAGAAGAAAAGCCTGCAAGGAAAACTCCATAGACCCCCATCGACATGACTGCAAAAATATAAAGAAGCCCAACATTCATGTTTGAAACTTGTAGGGAAACAGGATGTCCCCAAAGCATCAAATGATCTCCAATGGGAATCGCTGCAAAAGCAATAAGGGCAAAAAAAACAGAGATAAAAGGAGCCAGCATGTGAAGAGTTTTATGACCCAATCGAGGAGTAAAATCTTCCTTCATAATCAGTTTAATCATATCTGCAAGGGGATGGAATAAACCTAAAAGACGAAGCCCAAAAATCCTTGCTCGATTAGCCCCAATACGGTCCTGGATGACAGCACTCTGCTTACGCTCTACCCAAGTTAAGAAACCCGCCAAGTTAAGCGCTCCCATGATAACGATCAACGTTAGAACTATTTTCACAAGAATGTCAAAGCACATGTTTTTTCCGTCCATCGTCCATCGTCCCTCGCCCTTCGTCCTTCGAATCGTTCAACAGCACTCCTTCTTCCCCTAATTTTTGATAACTCATCCCATTAAAAGCAGATTCCGCCTGAACCATTTTTTCAAAAATGACGGAAGAATTCTCATAAGGCAAATTGATTCCAATATGTTGAGCCCATTCTTTTAAAATCTGCCACTCGGCCTTAGACTCGCCCAAGGCAGGAAATGCCTTAAAAATCCTTTGGACCCTACCCTCATAGTTCATGAACGTTCCATCTTTTTCAGCATAAACTGAAGAGGGAATAATCCATTTTGCTAAATTCATCCCTTCATGTTGATTAGAACCAATCCATACCATTGAATCTACTTTTTCAGCAATTTTTTGAGCTCTTTCCTTTCCCAAAAGATCGATTAAATTGTGACCGAAAAGAATCAATGTTTTGATTTTTCCAGCTTCTGCTAATGAAAAAATCTCATTCGCCTTAGCTTCAAAGCCCAGGGCTTGAGCCCCTTTCGTATTAGGCGTTTTATCCGACTTTCTCAGCAAATGATCTTCTTCTCCAGACTTCTTTGTTGGAAGATAGGCGATCGTCTGAATCCCAAGCTTATGAATAAATAATTCTTTTGCTATCCATAAATCCTCAAGGGTCACATCCGTTGATACAATCACAGCTGTATTTTGAAGCTCTTTCATAACCCAAGAACCCTCTTCCATCACTTCTTGCCATGAGGCTTGAACCAAATCTTTTCCATTGTTCTTCATCGGATATAAAACCCGATTCTGATCAATAAAATGATAATTATAACGCCCCTCATCACAAATCCACCACTGATTCACTTCAGGATTAACGCGTGGTTTAAGCCTCATCACACGTTCGTTAGGGGTCTGGTAAGGTCTTTCTTTATTCCAATGAATTTCGATATTACATCCCCGACTGCATCCTGGACAAATGGAGGACGTCTTTTCTAAAAACCAAACCCTACACTTAAAGCGAAAGTCCCGATCCGTTAGGGCACCGACAGGACAAATATCAACGGTATTTCCTGAATAAGCATTATCTAACTCTTTGCCAGGAGCCACCGTAATTTCAGCATGATCTCCACGATTGACAATCCCCATCTCATGGGTTCCAGTCACCTCATCACAAAATCTCACACACCGAGAACATAAAACACATCGCTCGCCGTCCAACATCACCGTGGGGCCAATGGGGACTACTTTTTCTTTTTTGACCTTATCTTCAAAAAGTCGGCTTTCATAAAGGCCATAATTCATATAATAATTTTGAAGCTCGCATTCTCCAGACTGATCGCACACAGGACAATCCAGGGGATGATTCACCAAAAGAAATTCTAAAACGGCCTCTCGGGCTTCTTTGACTCTATCATTTTCGGTATGAACCACCATGCCGTCAGCGACAGGTATAAAACACGAAATTTGCAATTTTGGAGATTTTTCCACCTCAACCAAACACATGCGGCAATTTCCAGCCACAGAAAGCCCTGGATGGTAGCAATAATGAGGAATAAACGTCCCTGCCTTTTTCGCAGCTTCAATAATAGAAGTTCCTGCTGGGACTGCGATATCTTTTCCATCAATTTTGAGTGTTGGCATATACACACTCCGCAAAATCCAAAAATTAAAATCCAAAAATCAAAACCACAATGCAAAATTTAAAACTATCACTGTCAAATGGATTGAAAACTTTTTGGATTTTAATATGTCATTTTGAATTTTGATATTTGATTTTTGATTTTATTTAAGTGCTGCTTCTACTAAATCACAAGAACCCGTTTTTATATGATGCTCAAATTCTCCTCGAAATTTTTTAATGTAGCTGATGACAGGAGACGCGGCTGCGTCTCCAAAAGCGCAAATGGTATTTCCTTCAATATTTTGACTAATATCTATTAAATTATCTAAATCTTGAGGACGACCTTTCCCTTCCCAAATTCTTTCTACAATCTTTAAAATCCAACCCGTTCCTTCTCGACAAGGGCTACATTGTCCACAAGATTCATGGGCAAAAAAACGTGTGGCGACGAGAAGTGCTTTGACCATACAAGTCGTCTCATCCATGACCATAATTCCAGCAGAACCCAGCATGGTTCCTGCAGCAGCCAAAGAATTAAAATCCATCCGAATATCAATCTCATTGGCCTTTAAAATGGAAGAGGAAATCCCACCTGGAATCACCGCCTTTAATATTAAGTCCTGTCGAATGCCTCCTGCATGTTCATAAATAATCTCTTTCAAAGAAGTACCCAGAGGAAGTTCATAAAGGCCTGGCTTTTTTACATGCCCACTCACGCTATAAAGACGCGTTCCCCCATTTTTTTCACATCCTAATTTTGAAAACCACTCAGCACCTTTGTTAATGATATGAGGAACACAGGCCAAGGTCTCAACATTGTTAATCACCGTTGGAGAATTAAAAAGTCCCTTAACCGCTGGAAACGGAGGCTTCAGTCTTGGAAACCCTTTTTTTCCCTCTAAAGAATCTAAAAGAGCTGTTTCCTCCCCACAAATATAGGCCCCCGCTCCCACATGAATAATTAAATCTAGAGAATAATCTGTTCCAAAAATCCCCTTTCCAAGAAATCCTTTTTCATAAGCCTCTTCGACCGCTCCCCTAAAAATTCGCACCGGCTCCACATATTCCCCTCGAATATAAATAAAGGCCTTATGAGATTTCACTGCAAAACAGGCAATAATAACTCCTTCGATTAAGGCATGTGGATCCAAACAAAGGATATAGCGGTCTTTGAATGTTCCAGGCTCCCCTTCATCTGCATTGATAACCACATAGCAAGGTTTCTTTGATTGCCTCGGGATAAATCCCCATTTCATTCCCGTTGGAAATCCTGCCCCACCTAGCCCGCGAAGATTAGATTTTTTGACCTCTTCAATCACCTGTTCAGCGCCCATCTCGGTCAAAACTTTTCGTGCAGATGTATAGCCTCCTCGAGAGCAATAAACCTCGATTTTATGGGCATTGGGAACATCAAAATGCTGTGATAAAATTTTAGGGCAAGCGCTCATATTTTTTGCTCGCTCAAAATCTTACTTAAAATCTCATCCATCGATTCTTTCGTCAAAGGCCCGATATAGCGATCATTCAATTGCATCATCGGTGCTATTTCACAAGCCCCTAAACACTCAACGGTTGACAAACTAAATCTTCCATCCTCGGAATCTTCACCTACATCGATACTCAATCGAGTCTTTAAATATTCGATTATTTCTTCACAACCTAATAAATGACAACTCATGTTACGACAGACTTGAAAATGATACTTCCCTTTTAATTTCGTATGATAAAGGGTATAGAAACTCACAACCTCCCTCACCTGCATCAAAGGAAGATCTAAATATTCTGCGGCGGCCTTCTCAATTTCAGGAGAAAGAGAGCCATATTTCTCTTGAGCCAAATTCAAAACAGGCAAAAGAGCTGCCCGCTTGGTCTCATACTGAGACATAATTTGTTCTAACTCAAGTTTATATTGGTATGTAAAATCTGAATTTTTGATCATATTTTTATATCAAAATTTAAATATCAAAATGACAGATTAAAATTCAAAATGTATTTATGTCTAGCCTTTTGAAAAATTTTGATTTTTGGTTTGTCATTTTGCATTTTGATTTTTGATATTTGATTTTTTAATTTATCTATCCAACTCCCCAGCGATCATATTGACCGAACCAAAAGTAGGAACAATATCGGCAACCATGTCCCCTTCCAACATGAGGGGAAGAGCCGCTGTAATTGGAAAACAAGGCGGACGAACCCTCACCCGAAAAGGGCGTTCCGTTCCATCACTCACAATATAAAAACCCAGTTCTCCATTGGCGGCTTCTACTGGAAAATAAACCTCTCCCTTGGGCGGGCGAATCCCATGACCAAACATGACCAATTTAAAATGATTCATGAGCCCTTCAATATTGCCATACGTTGCTTCTTTGGGAGGAAGAACCACCTTCTTATTAGCAACATTCACCTTGTCGTGGAAACCGGCCGTACTCCCCTGAAGCGTTGGATCAAGCTCAACAGGTTTTCCTACAATCTCTTCGATCTTTCCCATTTTAGCTGAATCAACCATATTAGCGGCAAGAATAGGTTTTCCATCTTCAGGTCGAATCGGTTTCCCTTCTTCATTCACAAGAATAGGCCCCGCAGGAATAAGATCCAACGCCTGTTCAATCATCTTCATACTCTGTTCCATCTCTTCCATTCTCACATAATAACGGTCTAAATTATCACCCGAATTTCCTAAAGGAATTTCAAAATTTAATTGATCATAAATTAAATAAGGTTGGGCTTTTCGCACATCATAATTGACACCCGTTGAACGCAAAAAAGGGCCTGTAATCCCATAAGCGATAGCATTCTCTTTAGAAATAACCCCCACTCCTTTCAGGCGATCCACAAAAATTCGATTACGGGAAAGGAGTTTGTCGACTTCCTTCAAAACTTTTCTCACCTCTTTCATCACCTGCTTCGTCCGATCTCGGAAACCCTCTGGCAAATCTGCCTTCACTCCCCCCACACGCCCATAAGAAACGGTGAGCCGAGCCCCTGCAACCTGTTCAACCAATTCATATAAAAATTCTCTGGCCTTAACCATATAAAGAAAGACCGTAAAAGCCCCTAACTCCATGGCCGATGCACCCACACAGGTCAGATGATCCGTAATTCTGGAAATCTCGCTCATGATCACACGAATAAATTTACAGCGCTCTGGAATTTCTAAACCCATTAACTTTTCAATAGCCAAGCAATAGGCAAAATTATTAATGAGGGGAGAAACATAATTCAAACGATCGGTATAAGGAATGGCTTGATTATAGGGACCCTGCTCACACATTTTTTCAAATCCACGATGGAGATATCCAATTTCAACGTCTGATTTAAGAACCGTTTCCCCATCGAGCTCTGCTGTAATGTGAATCACCCCATGCATTGCTGGGTGCGAAGGTCCAATATTTAAAAGCATGTGCCGTGTTTCAGTTCTTTTTTCTTGGGTCATCATCAGATCTTTACCTTATCAACCCTCATCGTGCAGAACCACTCATCAAGGGCTGTCTTTTATTGACGGGGTAGTCTTTACGAAGGGGATGGCCTTCAAAAGGCTCATACATCAAAATTCTTTTTAAATTGGGATGTCCATTAAATTTAATCCCAAACATATCCCAAACCTCTCGCTCATACCAATTCGCCCCTGGATAAAGGGATACCACCGAATCTATAGCGCAATCGATTTCAGGAACCAGGGCCTTCACACGAATTCTATGATTAAACTGAAGAGAGTAAAAATGATACACCACTTCAAAACGGGCGAGATTCTCTCTTCCCAAATAATCAACCGCCGTCAAATCCATCAAAAAATTAAAATCAAGAGATGAATCATCTTTGAGAAAGGAAACGAGTGGCAAAAGCCCTTCTTTTTTAATGAGGACAGTTTGATCACCCCATTGAGAATGGGCGTCTGTCACATACTCTGAAAACTTTGATTTTAATTGGCCTAGAATGTCCATATATCACCTTAATCCAAAATTCAAAAATCAAAATGCAAAATGACAAATTAAAATTTAAATTGAGAAACAAAACCAAAAGATACTTTGATTTTTGATATGTCATTTTGATTTTTGATTTTTAATTTTTGATTTTTGATTTACACTGCTTGTTTCTGCCTTTGTATCTTCTCTTGCAGCTTCATGAGCCCATCCAACACATTTTCTGGCCTCGGCGGGCAGCCTGGAATATAAACATCTACAGGAATAATCGTATCAATTCCCATCACCGTCGCATAATTATCATAAAAACCACCCGTACACGTACAAACCCCAAAAGCGACCACCCATTTAGGCTCACACATCTGATCATAAATTTTTTTTAAAACAGGGGCCATTTTCTGACTGATCGTCCCGACCACAAAAAGCACATCCGACTGGCGTGGAGAAAAACGCACAAGACCCGCTCCGAAGCGGTCCATATCATAATGCGAGGTAGCTGTTGCCATGTATTCCATCCCACAACAAGCCGTGACAAAAGGATATTGAAAAATAGAATACTTGCGTGCCCAACCAATGGCTTCTTCAAGCTTGGAAGTAAAAAAACCAGTCACTGAATTAAGAATACTCATGAAACCTCTTTAAATAAATCCAAAAATCAAATATCAAAAACCAAAATTAAGGAAGAATTTAATTAAGAAACTCCTTCATTTTGCATTTTGAATTTTGAATTTTGAATTTTGATTTTTTTACTCCCACTCCAACGCCCCTTTACGCCAAGCATAAACGAGCCCCACCACGACCACGGCTAAAAAAGCAACCATCTCCATTAATCCTAATAATCCTAAACTCTTAAAAATAACCGCCCACGGAAATAAAAACACCAATTCCACATCAAAAATGATAAACAGCATGGCCACTAAATAAAACTTCACCCCAAATCTCCCCCGAGGTAAAGTCATCGGTTCAAAACCACATTCAAAAGGTTCACTTTTAACTTTAGTAATCCTTTTGGGTCCTAAAAGGCTGGCTAAAGTCAAAAGGGTAAAAGCAATAAATCCTGAAAAAGCAAAAACAATCAATAAACTTGCATATTCCATAACGACTCTAATCAATGAATGATCTATACCTTACTTACTTCACCGTCCAATAAGCCTTGGATACTACACCATCCCACCTTGTTTGTCTACCGTTTCGTAAACCACCATCCTTTCTAAAAAAGCCTCTTTCCACCATAATTTTTGGGCTTGGAAAAAGATAAACTGAGGCAATTTCATGAGAAAAATGGCAAGAAAGACTAAAAACAATCCCCTGATAAACCATGAAAGAAAAAACAAAAATAAAAAAAAGGTTATAAGAAATACCCCCCCTAAAATTAGAAATGCGCAAGCAAAGAAAATATTTCTAAAAGAAATTTTTCCATAAGCCCGATAACGAATATTACAATAAGTACAATGACAAATGATCCCCAAATCATGATAGATCCCATTCAAGGAATGCCAATCCAACCCTTTAGAAGCTACAAGATTTGACTTACATTGAGGGCAAAACTTATCACAAGAATAAAACTGATAAGGACCTTTCCAATTTAATTGCATTTTCAATTCTTATCTCTTATTTTCATCGTTCACTATCCTTTGTCATCATAGTTGTAGCCATAGCTTATGAGCCACCCGATGCGGATAAAAAGAGTCCACAGTCGACAGTCAACGGTCGACAGTTTTAAAGGAAGTATTTTTTTCTATGGACTGTAGACCGTTGACTATGGACTCGTTTTTCATATTTATGATAGAGTATTCGGCCATGAAGATGAAGAGCGAATCATTTGCTACACCCCAAGGAACAGAGAATTTTCGAAAACGATTTGAGGGAAAAACTTCCCCAGAACATTTTCGAAATGATTCCCTTTTATCAAATTCATTATACCTTTCCTCTTTAGGGCTAGGAACTTATCTTGGGGATCCCGATGATGAGACTGACAACCAAGTCGAAAAAATGGCTCGGCTGGCCGTTCAAAGTGGAGTCAACGTGATCGACACTGCCATCAATTATCGCTATCAAAGAGCGGAACGCTCCATTGGACGATCCCTCCATCAGATGTTCACCCAAGACAAAATTAACAGAAATGAAATTGTGATTTCTACCAAAGGTGGATTTATCCCTTTTAATGGAAAAGAGCCTGAGACTCCTGATCTTTATATTCAAAAAAATCTCATCGACACTGAGCTTGCCTTTGAAGAGGAAATTGTTGCGGGATGCCACTGCATCAGTCCCTCTTATCTCCAAAGCCAGATTAATCAAAGTCTTGTGAACCTCCATCTGTCAACTATCGACATCTATTATGTCCATAATCCTGAAACTCAATTAAGAGAAGTTTCGAGGAATCAATTTTACAAAAGAATTCAAGCCGCCTTTAAACTTTTGGAAGAAAATGTTGCTCAAGGAAAAATTCGCTGCTATGGAACAGCGACATGGACCGGTTTTTTAGCTAATCCTAAAACGAAAGATTACTTAAGTCTAAAAGATTTGATCCAAATTGCCCATGACGTAGGGGGAACTCAACACCACTTTAAGGCGATTCAACTTCCCTACAATCTTGCGATGCCCGAAGCGCTACTCCATCGAAATCAAGAATTAAATGGCCAATGGGTTTCTCTTCTTACGGCCGCCCAAAACCAGGGATTCATCGTCATGTCTAGCGCCTCTCTCTTACAAGGCCGGCTGGCGGAAACCCTGCCTGAAGCCGTTCATCATTTATTTAAAGGGCTTAAAACGCCTGCTCAGAAATCGATTCAATTTGTGCGCTCCACCCCTGGGATTACAACAGCCTTGGTTGGAATGAAAAGTCAAGCACACCTGAAGGAAAACACTGAAACCCTTCAGCACGAGCTTGAACCCGAATCCATTACCAGCGTATTTGAAAATTAAATAGGTGTATCATTCAAAATTTTTATGCAATTCGATCTCTTTAACCAAGCTGAAAACGATGTTTTTTCCTCTCCCTCTTATGAGGCGTTTCGCAAAAAATTTTTGGAGGTAGGATGCACCCAATGTGATCTCCACAAGGGAAGAACAAATATTGTTATTGATCGTGGAAATCCAAAATCAGAAATCCTCATCATTGGAGAAGGGCCCGGAGAACAAGAAGATCTTCAAGGAAAAGCCTTTGTTGGAAGGGCAGGAAAACTCCTCGATAAAATCATGATGAGCATTAATCTCGATACTAATCAAGATACGCTCATTATCAATGTGGTTAAATGCCGCCCGCCCAATAACCGAGCGCCAACCGAAGTCGAAGCCAAAACATGTCGTCCTTATCTTGAGCAACAAATTGAACTGGTGAAGCCTAAAATCATCATTCTTTTGGGTGCTACGGCCCTAAAACATATCATTCCAGAAAAGAAAAATTTTTCCATGGAGCAAGAAGCCGGAAATTTTTTCACCCATCTAAATTATCCCGGCATTCAGTTCATGGTTCTCTATCATCCTGCTTACCTTCTCTACGACCCCCGAAAAAAAGAACCCATGTGGCAGCATGTAAAAAAGTTGAGGGATTTTTTGGGACTGCAAAAAGCTGAGAGTTCCAGAGCGTTTTGATGATTATAAAGCAGGGTCAAGCGGCAAGGGTCATGGGTCAACGGACCCTTTAATACTTGACCCTTGACCTTTGACCCCTGACCCTGTTTTTCTTCGCCCTTCCCCACCACTTCTCAAGCTGCTCCAATGAGCATTCTTCCACTTTTTTTCCAACCTTTTGCGCCGTCTTCTCAATGAATCGAAACCGCTTGTAAAATTTTTTCACCGTATCGCGCAAAACTTCTTCAGGAGATTCTTCATGAAAACGGCATAAATTCACGACTGAAAAAAGCAAATCCCCAATCTCTTCTCGAATGGCCTTCTTATTCCCTCGCTTCAATTCTTCTTTTACCTCCTGAAATTCTTCTTCTACTTTTGCCACCACTGCATCCACCTCTCGCCAACCAAAACCGACTTTTGCTGCTTTCTTTTGAATTTTTTCCGCCTGACTCAAAGCAGGAAGATGTCTGGGAATCCCATCCAAAAGAGATGAACGCAACAACCCGCTTTTTTCCTTCTTCTTAATCTCTTCCCATTGTTTCTTCACCCCCGCTGAATTCTCGATTTTTATATCTCCAAAAACATGTGGATGCCGACGAATCAGTTTTTCACAGCAAAGCCTGGCCACTTTCTGTAAATCAAATTTCTTCTTTTCCTTCGCCATCTGAGAATGAAACACCACCTGCAAAAGCACATCCCCCAACTCATCCACCATCGCATGCGTATCCTGATCATCAATGGCATCCATTAATTCATATGCCTCTTCAATCAAATACTTCTTCAAGGTCTCATGCGTCTGCTCTCGATCCCAGGGGCACCCCCCCTTCGCTCTCAAACGAGACATGATTTCTTCCAACTCTAAAACCCAATCTTTAGCGCTACTCTTTTTCATGTTTCTAGTCCCCTTCATCATCATACGTGATACTGTAACATGAAAATCCACTGTAAAAATCCAAAAATCAAAGTGTTTCCCTTGCAATAGCATTTAGAAATTTTGAATTTTAATATGTCATTTTGATTTTTGATTTTTAAATTTTAAATTAACCATTGGAACTATTCCATCACCCTATGCTAGAATAGTTCCATGGAAATTAAGCGACGTGCCTTCAACCAGTTACAGCATGAAATCTCAGAACCAGAAATCTCCGTCCTGCTTGGAGCACGTCAAGTCGGTAAATCTACTCTTCTCAAACAACTTGAAAAAGAAGCAAAAGGAAAGGGATATTCGACCCAATTTTACAATTTAGAACTCGCTTCAGATCTTGAAGAACTCGCTGGAAATGAGAAGGACATTTTTGAAAAACTTTCCTCAGCGGCTCAGATCGTATTCATTGATGAGTTTCATTATTTAAAAAATGCCTTCAAAATTTTTAAGGCCATATATGACAGCAACTCCAAGGTAAAAATATTTGCATCCGGATCTTCTTCGATTGAAATTCATAAACACCTAAAAGAAAGTCTGGTTGGGCGTTTTAAGAAAACCATGATTTATCCCCTTTCTTTCGAAGAACTTCAACAAATCCCATCATTCAAACTTCAAACCTACTGTCAGTGGGGTGGCATGCCAGGACTGATCCATCGAAACTCACTCCCGTCAAAAGCAGAACTCCTGGAGAACATTGTAAGCACTTACCTAACCAAAGATATCAAAGCGTTGATCCAGGAAGAAAATGTCCGCGCCTTCAACTCCCTCCTATACATGCTTGCGCAAAACCAGGGATCTCTCGGCGTTGTCGCAAATCTTGCCAGAGAAATTGGAATCAGTGAATCAACCGTTGCCCGTCAC
>JACOUC010000053.1 GCA_016178055.1 Chlamydiota bacterium
TAAGCTCGAGGCTCGAGGCTGGAGGCTCGAGGGAAAAGCAAAAAAAGAAGATGTGTTTGCCTCGAGCTTCGAGCCTCGAGCCTCGAGCGGCTTTTCACCCGCAACACCCTCTGGTCCAATGAGATTTGTGAATAGAAAAGTAATGAGCACAAAAAATGAAGTAAATTTTTTTAGAAATGGGTTCATATTGATCAATAGATTTTCTTAACTAGAGATTCTCTTAACTACCTTATTTTGAATAAGTTATAGATCATTTAATACGAAAACATAAATTTTTTCACAAAATATCATTGATTAAGACACTTTTCAAAGCTTAGAAGTCAAAAAATTTTTATGATTTTTTTAATATCAATTTTAATATCAATGAGTTTCTTAACTTATTTGTATTAGGCTGATTCTAAAATATATTTTTGAATTTCTGGAAGGACCATAGAAAAAAAGAAAATGAATAATAAACTATAGACCGGAGACTGGCAACCGGTGACCCGCGACCAGAGACAGGTGACTATTCTTTGCTGCTTCCAATGTATTCTTAAGCAGCATGGCCACGGTCATGAGACCAATCCCGCCAGGGACGGGTGTTATGGCTTTTGCTTTTTGGGAGACCTCTTTAAAATCAACATCTCCAACTAAGCGGTATCCCTTTGGAGATTGGGGATCAATCACTCGGTTAATTCCTACATCAACCACAACCACTCCTTCTGAAATCCAACTCCCTTTAATCCATTCTGGTTTTCCGATAGCGGCGATGAGAATCTCGGCATTATGAATATGATCAATAATATTTTTTGTAGCCGAATGGCAAATGGTGACGGTTGCATTGGTCCCAAAATCTTTTTGAAAAAAAAGCGCCGCGGCAGGTTTTCCAACAATATTTGAGCGCCCTACCAGCACCACATGTTTACCTTGTATCGCGATGTTAGAGCGTTTCAATATTTCGACAATTCCAAGAGGAGTACAGGGAATAAATTGAGGATTTCCTAGAAGAAGCCGTCCTACATTAAAAGGATGAAAACCATCCACGTCTTTTTGGGGAAGAATGGATTCATAAACCAAGGATTCTCGAATGTGAGAAGGCAAAGGATGTTGAACAATCATTCCATGAATATCTGAACGATGATTAAGAATTTCAATAGCATTTAGAAGTTCTTTTTCAGAAACTTGATTAGAAAAGATCAGGGTTTCGGAGAAGAAGCCCACTTCTTCACAGGCTTTAGATTTTGATTTTACATAGGCCTGAGAAGGAGGATCTTCACCCACTAGAACAAAGGCAAGTCCTGGTTTGATGCCTGTTTTTTTGGTAAAAGATTGAGTCTCGTTTCGAATTTCTTCTTTAATCTCACTCGAAACCTTTTTCCCATCTAAAAGTTGTGCACTCATAAAGTCAACCGCTCAACTTTTTCGACCCGGACCACAGGAACCGTACGATAAACATAGGAAGTAATTTTCCCGCTTACTTTAACTTTTTGATGTAAGAATCGGTCTAATTCATAAGGATTTCCAAGAAGAATGCACGTGCGGACCTTCCCATGAATGAGTTTATAGCGTCGGGATTTTTTCACAAGCCCATCTGCAATTTCAAGTCGGCCTTCGAAGATTGTTTGCAAAAGATTTTCAGAAGAAATTGATTTTGTTTCTTCAACAACAACGAGAGTTTCTTCGGGTATCCATTTTTGCTTTTTTTGGACATTCTCAATTTCTACTTTCACCTTTTTACAAAATTCAGAATCATTGGAATATTCTTTCAATAAATCTTCATATTTTTTGAGAACGGCATCGATTTCGATTTTGTCAACAGGCTTAAAGAATTCATCTGTTTCATACTTTTTAGCTTCTTCAAAAAGTTTCTGTTTGCGAGCCTCATCAAGCTTGTTTTCAGTTGATTCATCACTTGTAGCCGCATAGATGTTATAAGATTTAGAGTAAGCTACAAAGTTTTTATCAATCCAAGCATGAGATTTTTGTGGAGGCTTAATTTGAAGCCATTCTCCATTTTGGCTTACCACTTCAATAAAATCTCCCCTTTCTAATTGGGAAATAACCTCACAATCTGTATTCGATCTAACTCTCACATTGACAGAGTCTGCAATGACTTTGCCTTCATTCACATATTTTGAGTTGACCCAAAAAAAGATTCCCTCGGGAGGAGTAATCGCATACCACCCAAAAGCTTCTTGCCAGACCACGATCTCTTGATCTTTGTTCGCCTGACCCAGAACTTCATAATTTGTACTTGCCCCAGAACGAATGTTCACATTATTTTTAAGCACTTTGCCAACAAAAGGGAATGCCTGAGGGACAGCTTCAAGAGGTGAAGTAGGCAAATCCGTTTTCTGCTCATCCGCAGCACTCAGAAAATCGAACTGCAAAATGAGTATAAAAAGAAACACCAACGATAGAATCTTTTTTTTATGAATCACGATTCACGATCCCCGATTCACTGTTTTTAGGTTTAGGCTTTTGTTTTTGGAAGACCCATTCCCTTATCCCCTTCCTTCCACTTTTTGTGTTTCTTCAAAAGATCAATCCTTTCAAAACGTTTCAGAACATTTCGCTTGGCTGTTGTTTTTCCACTCATTCTTAGACTGGCGTGTTGTGACATCACTGATCTCCTTTTTTAAGTTTATTCAAAATACTTTCGACTTCTTTTCTCAATGAATCTGTTTTTGCAAATTTTAAAAATTTAGAAAAATATTCAATTGCCTTTTGCTTATCTTTACCCGCATAAATTTTCCCTAGCTTAAAATAAGCGAGATAAAATTCTGGATCCTGTTTAATGGCCTCTTCATAATTTTGAATGGCCCCATCAATCTTTCCTTCTAATCGATAAGCATCCCCTAGATTATCATAGATAAAAGGATTTTTGGGATCGAGGTCCTTTGCTTTATTCAAATTGACGATGGCAAAATTAGCATCATTTTTTTGA
The DNA here is from genome assembly GCA_016178055.1 of Chlamydiota bacterium. Lineage (NCBI taxonomy): Bacteria > Pseudomonadati > Chlamydiota > Chlamydiota bacterium. The sequence continues at coordinate 2,927 of JACOUC010000053.1, forward strand.
ATATAGGCATTTCCTAAATTATTCAGAACATAGGCCAGCTTAGGTGCAATTTCCAAAGCCTTGTTATATTCTCGAATCGCATCGTCTAAACGACCTAGCTTAGTATAGGCATTACCCAGGTTATTATATCCATAGGGGGATTCAGGATCAAGCTGAGTTGCTTTTTCAAAATTTTCTCTGGCCTTCTCAAAATTTCCTTGATTGTAATAGGCATTGCCCAAATTGGCATAGGCTGGGGCAAATTTTGAATCCAGATGAATGGCTTCCAAATATTCAAAGATCGCTGTATCTAAATTGCCACGATCTTCATACAGAATCCCTAAATTGTTATGAACCACTGCCACCGTTGCATCTGCCTTAATGGCCCCTTGATAAGCCTCAATTGCGTCCTCTTTACGATGAAGCTGTTCATAAGTCCTTCCCAAATTGTAATAGGACCACACATAGCCCGGATCCATTGCCACCGCTTTTTTATAATCCCGAATCGCCTCTTCGTACCTTTCCTTAGCATAGAAATAATTTCCCCGCTCCACCATCCCATCCGCCTTTTCATGCAACTGACTTTCTCCAGGAACATTAGCCGCTTGGACGTAGAGAGAACCGAGTAAAAATAACATCCCGGTTAAAGAAATCCGAAATTTGAAATTTGAAATTTGAAATTTCATCTTTTTTCCTTATGAGCAATCTCTTCCAAAAGTTGAGCAGCGGCTTTAGTGATCTGCGAATCATGGCCTTTTTCTCTTAAATCCAGAAGAATTTTTCTGGTCCGACCGATCTTTCCGAGGGCAAGATAACTTAAAGATAGACAATAGAGTCCTTTTTCCCTTTCTTCATCGCTTAAATTTTGAGACTTGAGACGCTCTAAGGTACGGATCGCATCATTGTAACGCCCGACCTTTCCGTAGCTATAACCTAAATAAAGTAAAATTTGAGCTGACGCTCCCTGATCGAGTCGTTTCTCTAAAAGAGGAATGGTTTCATCAAATTTTCCCTCATCCATTTTTTGATTAATCAAAGTTCCATTCCCAGCTAAAGTCAGATCTTCCTTCTTCTCTTCCAGTGATGCCTTCATCCGATCAAGATACTCTTGATAAGGAATTAATCCTTCAATACGATCCAAAATTTCACCTTGAGGGTTTAAAAGAAGAAGGGTTGGAACTCCCTCGATAGAATAAGTTTTAGCCAAGTCTGGAACCGATTTTGGATTAAGCTTAACGCAAACAAATTTTCTCGAAAGCTCAATCCAAGCCGGTTGTCCCACCACTTTATCTAATAAAGTTTTGCACTCATGAGCACTGGGAAGCTGAAAAAGGACGAGGAGATTTTTTGATTGAGATTGACTGACGTCCATCGCTTCTTTTAAAGAACCATACCACCGGACCTCCCGAGGAATTCGTTGAAGAATATCAGTAGCAATGTGACGGACCTCTGAATTTTGATCCGAATCCTTTGCCTTCTCAAGAAGGGGTTCTACACTTAAGTCACCCAGTATCCCCAAGGCAAACACACTGGCCCAACGCACTTCCCAACTTTCATCATTGAGTAATTGAAGCAAAATTTTTTGAGAGGGTTCACCACAACCTAACAATCCTAGTCCAATGGCTCCTAACCTCTTTTTTTCTACACTGGAAGAAGCCGTCATTTCCTTAAAAATAGCTTCAACCTCCGGTCCTCCAATTTGGGCCAGGGCCTGAGGAACTGCATGACGCACACTCATGACAGAATCCCCAAGCAGTTTTTTAAGAGCAGGAATCGCCATTGGATCTGCCAAATCACCTAAAGCAACGATAGCTTCATAACGCTCGTCTTCATTAGAACTACGGAGCTCCTCAATATACCTATCAAGATCAGAGGCCTCCACTGGCCTTTGCGATAAAATAAAAAAACTTAAAATATAAAATATGAAATTTTTTGTCAGATTAAATTTAAGAAAGCACTTCATCGATCCACTCCAAATATTTTTTCCAACCTTTTTTAATGGGTAATAAAATAATTTCAGGAACCTCATAGGGATGATGTTTCAAAAGATAGGCCTTGACCTTTTCAAAGCACTGCTCCTTTGTTTTCATCATCAGTTGATATTCCTTTTCGCAACAGATCTTTTTCTTCCAAACAAAATGGGATTCTATCGGTCCTAAAATATTCACACAAGCTACCAGCCCCTCTTTTAAAAGACCTTGAGCAAGCTTCTGTCCATCTTTTTTCGATTGAATCGTTGTCAAGACTAAAGCATACACATCTCATATCCTTTTACGAAACACTGGAAACGGGCAACCTGTAACGTTTACTATCTTCCCATCTCTATATGATTTTTATGCCGAGGAAGATCACTAAAGGACTTTACTGATCCAGGGTTATTTTCATATTTTGGATCGTAATCCATCGATGGATTAAAATTGTCGGAAGTGGCACATCCCATCATAAAAATAAAAAATAGACTAAAAAAAAGAAAAGAAACTTGCTTTATCCACATCGTTGCCTTAACAATCCATAAATGACCGCCGCTGGGCTCTCGTCACATTGAGTTTCTCGACAAAGAAGAGTGACCGTCGTCTCTTTTCCTTTTACAGATAGCTCTTCAAGAAGCTTGCGTTTTTCTGACTCTTCCAATTCTTTTAAATAAGCAGTGTTAAACCATGCCCTATCTCCAGAATGCTCTTTTAATCCTTCCAGCAAGGCATACGAAGGAGCCAGGTCTTTGAGCCACCTGTGAATTTTTAAAAGATAGACATCAGCATCCTGAGGCCACAACCGTTCAATCAAAATCCTTTCTCCATCTTCTTTGGAAGGGGAAAGATAAACATTTTTTAATTTAATCATATTCTCTCGATATTAAAAAAGTCCACAGTCAAGTCAATAGTCAACAGTTTTAAAGGAATGATTTTTTCTATGGACTGTCGACCGTCGACTGTGGACTGTAGCTTAAATTAATTACGGCATGATCAAAACTTCTGAACCGATGCTCACACTATCATAAAGCTCCTCAACATCTGTATTCAGCATACGAATACAGCCTAAGGAAGCTTCCTGCTTAATGGAAGCGGGGTCATTTGTCCCATGGATTCCATAACCATATTCTGCAAATTGCATCCAACGCGTTCCCAGAGGATATCTTGGGTCACCCGAGTTAATCTTAATCCTCAAATAAGGATCCGTCCAAATAGGTTTGACCATTTTATTCATAATGGTAAAAGCCCCTTCAGGAGTGCTATCCGATTTTCCAATCGCAATATCATAGGTTTTAATGTGCTCACTTTTAAGAAAAAGACTCAGGGTTTTTTCTTTTTTATTCACCACGATGCGAAAAGGCCCTTCAATGACTTTGAGTTTTTTACCCATTCTAATTTGGTTAGGGTTATCCATATGATTCAAGCGGACAAGAAGTCCAAGAGCGACATGATGTTGAGCCGCAATTTGACTTAGGCTCTCTCCCTTTTGAATCACTTGCTCAAAAGCTCTTTTCTCAAGATCTTCAAAACTTAAATTCACAACCTCAGCTTTTTCTATTTTTGGTGTTCCAGCTTCTGATGAGGTTGATTCTAAGTCCTTTGAAACAAGAGGTGTTGGAGCTGACGATTCCTGATTTATTGGGGCATCGAATGTTTGGAGCGTATTTGTCTTTTCTCCACATCCTGCAAAAGAAAAAACAAAAATCAAAAGAAATAATATTTTATGAGTTGTTTTCATAGTTAAAATCAATCCGAAATTCAAAAATCAAAGATCAAAATGACAAACCAAAATCTAAAATGACTTTTAAAGCAACGACAATAGATCAATTTTAAATTTTAATATGTCATTTTGATTTTTGATGTTTGATGTTTGATATTCATCGCCCATTGGCCGAATTCTACACCTACCCTATAAAAAAAGGCCAGAATAAAAGTAAAGGATTCAATGTTTGATCTTCTCCCAATACTTTTCAAAATCAAACTGGGGGCTGTTTTCAGAATCATGGCAAGTGATACAGGTTCCTTCGCCTGAACGATTCATCGGTTGAATCATCGGGCTCAACACATGAAGCAAACCTCCCCCATGACATGATTCACATCCCACAAAAGCGAGTGAAGAGGTTAATTCCTTTCCTTTAAAACCTCCTTCATAACGAAATCCAACGGAATGGCAAACCAAACAATCTGGATCAAACGGGTGATGAATCGGCAACAAAGACTCATAAGCATGCCAGTGTCTAGAATTTTCCCAAACATGAAAAGCATTTTGATGACAAGACTGGCAAACCTGACTTCCCACAAAAGTCTGGCCTCCCCCCTTCATTCGTCCTTCTTCCTTTTTATACAGGGCCTCATCTTTAAGGCGACTTTGATATTCATCCATTATTTTTTTTATGTCTTCAGAACTTTTAACCTGGTCATCTAAAGGAATAAATTTTAAATTTTCGAAATTTCCTTTTCCTTTTTCGTCAAAGAGAAAATGCATCTCGCCGATCCACTTTCCACCTACCGCTTCTGAAACCAAAATGGTCTGACCTACCCAAATCGGCTGATGGGGTGGATCTTCTTTACCATGGCCTGCAATAATTAAATTTAATTGGGGGAAAAGTTTCGCTATTTCAATGGCTTCCTCAATGTCTCCATGATAGAGTAAAATCCAAAAGAGATGCGAATCCTCTTCTTTTTGAAAAAAACCCTGAATGGCTTCTTGGGGAGATTTAATGAAAAGCCGAGAAGCAATCACTTGTTGAAATTTAAGGGATAACACACCCAGAATCTTAACCTTATAGATAATCCCATTGATATCTATATCCTTTGAGATAACCGACCGAAAAATGGGATTGCCCAACTGATCCACCACATTGCTTGAAAGAAAAGGGAAATGGGCAAGCGACTCCATGGACTGAAGAGTTTCTAGCCCCAATAGACACTCCTCTTCCCCCAAATTTAAAACACCGTATCCCATCACATTCATCGCTTGAAGAGTCGTTTCAAATTTGAGTTCATCCTGACGAAGCGCTCCCCCAATCAAGTCCCCGTTACTCAAAAGAAAACTTAATTTTCCAGGAGCAACAACATGCTGAAGAAAAAAATGCCGCCGCGAAAGCCCTCCCAGTTGCTCGGTCTGACAACCACAAGGTTCGAGACGTCCTTTTTCTTCACCGGTAAAATAGATATTTAATTTTGAACGATGATCTGCAAAGGTTGGAATAACTTGTAGAAAAAAAATAAAGAGGATTAGGATTAGGATTTTCGAATTGTCGGAACCCATACCTGAACGGGGATTTCAATGACATTCATGGCTTCATCGGTTGTGTAGATTTTGAGTGTTCTCGTAAGCATTTTTTCTTTAACATCATTCTTAAGATGAATCACAATCTCGTAACTCTTTCCCTTTTCAGCAGTCTCCGTCTCAAGATCGAAATATTGAGGATCGAGTTCCATCTTAACGATCTCAAAGCTTGATGAACCCGTCGCTGTTAATCTAATTCTTTGAATGGGCAACTGAGGAGCTTTGTTTCCTGAATTTCCTGGGGAAATAAAATTGATCCGAGGGGGAATCACGCGAATGGGTCCCTGTGCATGAGCAATGACCGGAATAGTCACCGGGCTCATACTTGGATCTTCGAAGTGTATAACCAAGGTCTCATTGGAACTTCCTACCATCTGGGCTTTAAACCTCACAAGAACACTCGCCCATACCTCTCGGGTCAGAGTATCCGTCTGAAGAATAACGTTAACATGAGAACTTTTGTCGATCGATGTAATTTTAAGAGGCTTAGGATAAGCATCCGCCTTTATTTTTAATTCTTTTTCGCCACTCTCCCCTAACTTCATCAACCCAAAGTTGATCACCTGAGGTTCAATCTGAAAAGGAGTGCGAATCGTGCCATGAATCGTGAGCTCAACCGAGGGAGATGAAGGATCGTTCGAATTAACCTTAATCCCCTTGTTAAAAACCCCTTGTCGTCCTGTTGAATTAAAGGTGACATGAAGAACACTGCTTTCCTGAGGAGCCAATTCATTTTTCCCTGCAACAGCCCCTGTACATCCACAGGAGGTTTCGATTTTACCCATTTTTAAAGGGGCATTCCCTTCATTCTTGAATGAAAAATCATAACTGACTTTATCGCCTTGAATCATATCTCCAAAGTTATGTTCTCTTTCAGTAAAAGTAATGTGCGGTTGAAGCATTTGAGAAGAAGGATTTACTTCTTCGGAAAAAGCCGATAAGGACTGAATAAAAAAAAGGATGATCAGGGTTGATACTACTTTAATAGGCTTCATCCCTGTTAAAATATCAAAAAAGAGGGGTCTTGACAATTCACATTTCATATTGATAGTCTGACCTCATTCTTCGCACATGAAACCTTGTCCTAAAACTCGGAACCACTTTATTTGTAAACCCCTTGGGGATGAAATGATGCTTTACGATCCTATGACCGAAAACGTTCATATTCTTAACCCGTCTTCTCGATTTCTCTGGGAGCATTTAGATGGCCATCACGAGCTCGAAGATATTGAAAGAAAAATGCAACTTCACTTTACCATTCCGGAAAGTATAAATTTGGAAATATTTTTAAAATTCAAATGAATCGAAAAGAAATTTTAGAAAATCGTGAACGTTATTCTTTTCCTAGAGTGCCAAGAACTTTCTCAGACTCTTTAAATTTTTTGCGAAGCATGATCATGATGGGTCGTAACACATAAAAAATATCCTGATCCTGAATATTATAAAAAACGGTGGTTCGCTCCTGGCGAGATCTTAAAATTCCTGCATCACGTAACGCAATCAAATGACGAGACAAGCTTGACTGCTGAACACCTAACTCTTTGACCAGGGTTCCCACACTCTTCTCTCCATTTTTCAATGTTTCGATGATTTTTAAGCGTAAAGGGTGGCTCAAGGCCTTTAAAAAATCAGCCTTCACTTTATAGACCCTATCTGCAGTTGACTCGTTCTTCATCATGGGAAGCATATCATAAGAGCACTTTAGGCCGTCAAGAGATCCGTCAAAAATTTATTTAAAATTTCAGGCCCCTTAACTTTCTTGACAGACCCTCCATTAATCGGCTATGAAAACAGGAGTAAAGGATAAGAACCATGCATTTTCTAGAAACCATTCAAAAACTTTATGATTATGCTAAACCTTATCGCAAACAATTTGCGCTGGGGATCTTGGCTCTTTTAGCCGTTGATCTTCTTCAAGTTCTCCCACCCCTGATTCTTAAAAAATTTATTGATCAAGCCTCTCTCGCTCTTACCGGAGACCCCCGCCTTACTCCTTTTATCCAACTAGGATTGCTGTACGCTTCTATTGCTGTAGGTCAGGGCATTTGCCGCTACTTCTGGCGCATGTTTCTCATCAAAGGATCCTTCAATGCAGCCCAAGGAATCCGAGAGGAGTATTTTAAAAAATTACAACGCCTTCCTCCTTCCTTTTATGATCACCACCCCATCGGAGACCTCATGTCACTCGCCACCAATGATGTTGAGGCCATCCGCTTTGCTCTGGGACCGGGTCTTTTAGTTCTGGCTGATGCAACTTTTTTTCTGATGAGCATTCCACCTGCTATGTTTATCCTTTCCCCGAAACTGGCTTCCTTGGCCCTTGCTCCGATGCTCATCGTCCCATGGGTGATTGCGAAGGTTGAGAAACATATTCACCATCGCTTCGAAAAAGTCCAAGAACAATTCTCAAAATTGTCCGCCTTTGCCCAAGAAAATCTTGAAGGCATTCGGATTATTAAAGCGTTTACTCGAGAATGGACGCAAATTCAAAGATTCAAAAATATCGGAAAAGAATTTGTCCATCTGAATGTAAAACTTACCCAGGCCCAAGGAATCTTTGAACCGCTCTTTACCCTGGCTGTTTCCTTAGGGTTAGTCTCTCTTTTATTATTCACAGGAAAAGATGTGATTTCAGGAAGGGTAAGCCTAGGGACCCTTGTCGCTTTCACACGATATCTCGAACAATTGGTCTGGCCCATGATGGCTTTTGGTTTATCAGTGACTTATTACCAACGAGGAAAAACTTCTCTAGAACGGATTTTTGAAGTTTTAAAAGAAAAGGAAGAATTTCACTTGGAAATATTTAAACAACCTCCAGAAAAAAACACTCGCCCATCTCAAGGGGTTTCACGGGTCGAGGCGAAAAATCTTACCTTTTCCTATCCAGGTCAAAAAAATCCCGTCCTCAAAAACATAAGTTTTCGACTTGAACCAGGGAGTCGAACGGCCTTGGTTGGACCCATAGGATCAGGGAAAAGTACCTTGGTTCATCTTTTGACAGGACTTTATGATGCCCCGCCTAATATGCTTTTTTGGAACGGGCTGGATATCACCACCCTTCCCTTATCCTATCGAAGAGAGAAAATAGCCGTGGTCTCTCAAGATGTTTTTCTTTTTCTAGAATCTCTCCGATGGAATATTTTATTAGGCTCAAACCATGATATTTTTCGAACGGAATCGGATGACGCATTTCTTTACACCCTTCTTCAAAAATCCGGCTTAGAAAAAGAATCTCGTCTTTGGAATTTAGATTTAAACATTGGTGAGCGAGGCCTGAATCTCTCGGGAGGTCAAAAATCCAGAGTGACACTCGCTCGTGCTTTGATCCGAAAAGCCTCACTTCTCATTCTCGATGATGCCCTTTCCAGTGTTGATACCCAGACAGAAGCCAATATTTTAAATCATCTCTCAGGTCACATCAACGCATCAGACCCAAAGTCTTCAAAACACGATTTTGGAGCCTCTCTCTCCCTTTTAATGATTACCCATCGCTTCGCTCGACTTTCAGAAATGGATCAACTGCTCGTCTTCAATCAAGGAGAATTGGTCGAGCAGGGGTCTCCCAAAAAACTCGAGCATGAAACAGGACTCTATCGACAACTGCTTCAACTCCAAAGGATCGAAGATGAACTGGCACGATGACTCGACAGAAGAAAAAACCCTTCATTTTAAAATGTTGACTCTTTTTCGTGATTGGCTTTGGCCTTATATCTCTCAATATCGTTTTCTATTTCTTACAAGTATAGCCCTTGTCCTTGTCATGACCTCAACCTCTCTGGCCGTTCCATGGTTGTTAGGTTACATCGTTGATCATGTCCTTCTTCCAAAAAAAATAGGGTTTATTCTTCCCTTTTCACTTCTTATTCTGGGAATCGATGGTCTAAACACCCTTGCCAGTTACGCTCAAACTAATTCTTTTAATCTCTTGGGCCAAAAGGTCCTTCATGATCTCAGGCAAAACCTACTGAAACAATATCAATTCTATCCCTTGAGCGAATTTAATCAAATCCCTACGGGAAAACTCGTCACACGTTTAGTAAATGACACCTCCAATCTTCAAGATCTTTTCACAAGCGGGCTCGCCGTTGCCTTTGGAAATATCAGTGTGGTCCTAGGAATCATTATCTGGCTCATTTTCCTTCACCCTTCATTGGGGTTTGTTTCTTTGAGCGTTTTCCCCATCATGCTCTTGGCTTCAAAATTTTTTGGCGGACTCATTCGTAAAACCGCTTGGGAATCAAGAAGAGCGCTCTCGAGGCTCAATTCTTTCCTTGCCGAAAATATTTCTGGAATGAAAATCATTCAAATCTTTAATCAACAAAAAACATTTCAAGAGCGATTCAAAGAAACCTCTCATGCTTATACCCTCACTCAAATCAAAACCATTGAGTCCTTCGCCTATTTTCAACCCGCCATCACCATCTTAAGCAGTCTCTCCATGTCTCTTTTTATTGGGTACGGTGGATTTCTTTCAATCCAAAAAACTTTGAGTTTGGGTCTTCTCGTCACCTTTATGTCCTACCTTCACTCACTGTATGCCCCCATTCGAGACATCACAGAAAAATACAATCTCTTCCTTTCTGCAATGACTTCTTGCGAACGCATTTTCGAATTTATGAACCGCCCCCAAGAAATAGGAAGTGAACGTGAATCCGCTCAAGCCCCCGCGATCGAGATTCAAGGAAAAGTGGAATTCAAAAACGTCTGGTTTCGCTATGACGAAAATCCCCAAACCCCTTGGGCACTTAAAAACATTAACTTTACGATACTTCCCGGAGAAAGAATCGGTATCGTCGGCTTCACAGGAGCCGGTAAAACGACTTTATCAACGCTTTTAATGAGGTACTACGATATTCAAAAAGGTAAAATTTTAATCGATGAAAATGATATCTCGCTTCCTAAAGACAGAAGGTCCCTACGCCAGACAATCGGTTATATTCAACAAGAACCCTTTCTTTTTTCTGGGACCATTGAAGACAATGTTTTCTTATGGGAGAATGAAAGATATTCCGCTTTCAAAACTCTTCCTGATTTTGCGCGAGCCCCCTTTGAGTCGGGCCCTTTATCGCTCTCTAAAGAAATTTTTGAAAAAGGAAGTAACCTTTCTACAGGGGAAAGGCAAATCATTTCCTTTATGAGAACCCTCGTTAAAAATCCACGAATTTTGATTTTGGATGAGGCCACCGCCCACATGGATTCATTGACAGAAAAATGGATTGAAAAAGTTTCACATTTCACTTTTGAAGGAAGAACCGTCTTTATCATCGCCCATCGATTGAGCACCCTTAAAAAAGTTAATCGCATCCTCGTTCTTCACCATGGCGAATTAGTCGAATCTGGGACTCATAAAGAACTCCTAGCTCATAAAGGTATTTATCACAAGCTCTACCTCCTTCAGAGTCGTAAGGAGGCGTTGGAAAGCAATAGTTTAACTATCCAATAGACCTAAGAGGGAAAGAAATTGCTTTTTCGAGACCGTTGATGATCCCACCACCTGCTGCATCACTACAAGTAAACTCTAGATGGGGCCGACAGGCCAGCAGGTGGTGGGATGAGGCCTCTGGCCATGGTGGTTCGACTCGAGCTTGTCGAGAACAAGCATTTTGAGCTTGAAATTTTCTCGACTTCGCTCGAAAAATAATTTTATTCGAGTTTTGCAACAGACCCATAAAAGAATCCAGCTTCTTGAAAAATTGATTCAAGAGGCGGAAACACTTGAAAAAATTTAGGATTAACTACTTCGAGGACGGCTTGGATGAATCTTTTTTATCTGATTTCTCCGATTTTGACTCGCCTTCTTTTTTGGCTGATGTCTTATAACTTTCACTGCGATAATCCGTACTATAGAAACCGGACCCTTTAAAAATAATACCTGCTCCCGTTCCCAATAACCTTTTAACACGACCTTTACAACTTGGACAAGTCCGCAAAGGGCGTTCGGTCATTCTCTGAAATTTTTCGAACACCTTATGACAGCGACTGCATTTATATTCATACGTCGGCATACAAACCTCCTACGATCCAAACTCGCTAGAATGATATACCATGGGAATGTTTATGTTTCAACCATGAAAATCCAAAAATCAAACATCAAAAACCAAAATGACAAATCAAAAATCAAAATTTTTCACAAGACTAGACATAAGATACATTTTGAATTTTAATATGTCATTTTGATTTTTGATTTTTGGATTTAAAATTAGAGCCACATTAATATTCTCTTCGCCATCTCTAAAGACGATTCCCCTTTTTCAAACAGAAACCACTGAATCCGGCTATCTTTTCTAAACCACGTTCTCTGTCGCTTTGCAAATTGGCGGCTATGAAACTTAACCTGTTGTTTGGCTTCTTCAAGTGTCGTTTGTCCCTTCAAAAAAGAGATCACCTCTTTATAACCAATCGCCTGCATCACAACAGGATGGTTTTCAATCTCCTTTGATAAAAGCGCTTTCACCTCACTCACCAAACCTGCTTTGAACATTCCCTCCACACGCTCATCAATTCGAGAGCGAAGTTCATCACGATTTCGGTCTAAACCAATCAAGCAAGCCTCTCTTTGACCTAACCCGGATTTTTCATCAGATTTCGTAGCGAGACCGTCAAGTCCGCTTTGGATGCAAGGAGGACGACCGAGGCCCTGTGAGGCGTACTCAACAGTACGTTGAGCAGGGCCGACCGAGTCTGACGAAGCAGACGAGGCGGAATTGGCGCTCTGAGTAGAAATGTGATGAGAAATTCGGGTTAAACCCCATTGACCCTGAAAAGAACTGATGGGCTTTCCCGTCAATTCATAAACCTCAAGCGCTCGGATCAAACGACGGTGATTCTGAGGTTCAATTTTTAAAGCAGCTGCCAAATCCACCTTTTTTAACCGATCGTACAAAGAGGCCCAACCCTGCTGATCGGCCTCCTTCTCAAGTTGTTGACGAATAGGCCCATCTCTCCCAGGCCCTTTAAAAATGCCATCAATGAGTGAGCGAATGTAAAGACCTGTCCCTCCTACCACCAGAGGAGTTTTTGATCGAATCTGGATACTTTCAATCGCTTTCTGGGCTGATTGAACAAACTGGGCAACGTTAAATTCTTGTGTGATTTCAACAGAATCAAGAAGATGGTGAACAACTTTTTTTTGCTCTTCTGGATTAGGCTTAGCCGTTCCTCGATCTAAACCTCGATAAACCTGCATAGAATCCGCCACAACAATTTCAGCATTGAGAGGACCCGCAAGCTCTATCGAAACAGCTGTCTTACCCACACCGGTCGGACCTACAAGATAAACCGGAAAAGGGGATTTCGTCCTTCGAATTTTGGATTTCATAGTCCCTACGGGACTCATTTCTATGCAGTTTGTAAAAATATCTTTGGCGTCACCTGAAAAGGCTTTTAAATAGGGCGTTTGCAGGTGTTTCGCTCCAAGTCCAACTTTTTATTTTAATGCTAAAAATATTCACGTTTTTTGTGAATATTTTTAGGAATAACCTGGACAACCCTATGA
>JACOUC010000054.1 GCA_016178055.1 Chlamydiota bacterium
CCATCAAACCAAGAACTTAAATGTGGTCCGCAACAATGCCCTGCGGCTTCTCAAGCTGATGAATCAGCTTTTAGACTTAATAAAAATTGATGCAGGGAAACTGGAGCTTCGTTTGAGCCAGGTGAATGTGAGGGATTTCTTGAGAGAGATTGAGGACTCTATGTCTTCTCTAGCCGAGCAAAAGAATCTGAAGCTTTCTTTTGAGTGTGAGGAATCACTCCTTGGCGAATTCGACCGAGACCAGATTGAGAAGGTGGTCATGAACCTGATTTACAATGCGGTGAAGTTTACGTCGGAGGGTGGGTCCATTGAGGTAAAAGCAAAAACGGTTGAAGGCATCTTATCCTCAACCTAAGGTTGACTTTAGTTACCATACATATTACTATAATCTAGGTAATGTATGGTAACTAAACAACCGAATCGATTGACTACAGTCCTTAAGAATTCGATGGGTCCTCTTCAGGGCGTTCTGGAAGAGGAGCTGCGAAATTCGCTCTATTTAAAACGTTCCTACGAAAGGGCATTGTCAAAACTCCCCAAAGGAAGTTTAGTTGAGAAAAAGATCAAGGGACATCGCTACGTGTATCTTGTCTATAGAGAAAAGGGGCGCGTTCGATTTAAATATCTGGGGAAAGCAAATTCAATAGATTTGGAGAAATATAGAGAGGACAAAATATACAGAGCGAAATATCGAAAATTATTATCTCAGGTTGGCCGACAGATCAGATTCTTGAGGAAGGCATTACGTGCAAAAGAAACAGCATGACTTATGCATGGAAATTTTGAGGCGACTTCAGGCGAAGGACCTTCTGAGACATGTCATTCTCATCGGCAGTTGGTGTGCTCTTTTCTATAAAGAGTATTTTCCCGGTGAGACATATTTACCTTCTCTGAGAACCCGAGACATCGATTTTCTGGTTCCAAGCCCACAAGAGATTAAAAAGAAGGTGGACCTTTTTGAACTTTTCAAAGATCTGGGCTTTATAGTGGGTTTTCGGGGTAAAGCAGGATATATTCGCCTAGAACATCCAGAGCTGATGATCGAATTTTTAGTCCCTGAAAAGGGTAAAGGACGCGACACTCCTTTTCCCTTACCGCAATGGGGTCTGAACGCGCAAGCTTTAAGGTTTCTGGACTTGTTGATTCATCATGTGATCTATATCCATCTGGACAATCTGTCTATCGCCGTTCCTCATCCCGCTAACTTTGGTGTTCATAAAATCCTGATTTCTTCACGAAGAAAACAAAAGGAAATGGCTGAAAAGGACATTCAAATGGGGATAGGAATATTAAAAGCGGTGATTCAACATGGAGAATCAGCGATGATCCCGGAAGCCTTCCGTTTAATTTCCAAGAAATGGAAGACAAAAATTTTAAAGATTCTTGAAGAAAGAGAAGGAAAAGATTTTTGCAAGATGCTAGAGGGAGTTTGAAGAAGGGGGAAGAATCTCTTCAAGGCGAATTCGACCGAGACCAGATTGAGAAGGTGGTCATGAACCTCGTTTACAATGCGGTGAAGTTTACGCCGGAGGGGGGATCCATTGAGGTGAGGGCGAGAAGGGTGGAGGAGAAAGAAGCTTAACATAAAACTTATTTGACATAGACTGTATTAAAAGATATACTTAATTTACATTTATAGCAATAAAAGTAAATATCATTTAACCCTTCTAAAGGTCGAAAACAATGTCTGTCGAAAGAGATCTTGCGAAGCACATTTTATCTTTTCTCCACCGCCGAGAGTTTATAGCCCTCTTGGGGCCACGCCAGGTCGGTAAAACCACGCTTTTAGAGATGTTGAGAACGGCTTTGATCCAAAAGATGGAGGGCAAGAGTGAGCTGGTTCGGCAAGTCACTTTCGAAGACCGTCGAGTCCTGGATGAATTTGAAAGAGATCCCACCGCCTATGTGGCCTCTTTTTTTTCCACGCCGCCCCCTCTCTCGGCCTATTTGATGGTGGATGAATTTCAATACGCAGAAAGAGGCGGTCAAAAATTGAAACTTATTTTTGACACGATGCCCTGGCTTAAAATCATTGTCACTGGCTCCTCATCCTTGGACATCAAGGCCCAGATGGGAAAGTACATGGTCGGAAGAATTCTCACCTTTTATCTTTATCCCTTCAATTTTGGAGAATTTCTAAGGGCTCAAGACACTCGCCTGGAGAGAATTTATCAGGAGAGGAATCAAAAGATTTTAAGTTGGCTGATGGAGGGTAAAAAAATCCCTTTTCAAAGAGGCGAAGATGCTTTCATTTCGGAAATGGAGAAATATTATGAAGAACATTGTGTTTGGGGAGGCTTCCCTGCCGTTATTCTCTCCAAGAGGAAGGAAGAGCGATGGAAAGTTCTGGGAGATATTTTTAACAATTACCTTTTAAAAGACATCAAGGGACTTTTGGCCTTGGCTACGGACCGGGACTTGGTGAATCTGGCTCAATACCTTGCCCCTCAAATCGGTAATCTCGTGAACCATCACCATTTGAGCCAGGCTTGCACCCTGGAATATCGAAAACTAAAAAAACATTTGACCCTTCTTCAGGAGACTTTTATTTCTCAAGAGATTCGTCCCTTTTTCAAAAATCGTCAAAAGGAATTGACCAAAAGTCCGAAGATTTTCTTTCTGGATTTGGGATTTCGTAATTTCCTCATGGAGAATATGAATGGTTTCAGAAAAAGATCAGATGCAGGCGCCATGGTGGAAAACAGGGTTTTTATTCGCCTGCGTGAGCTTTCAGAGGATTTAAGGAAAATCAACTTTTGGAGAACAAAAATGGGTGCAGAA
>JACOUC010000055.1 GCA_016178055.1 Chlamydiota bacterium
CACTCAATGAACGACTGGACGTTCGTAAGTTAAAGAAGAAAGCCGTGATAGAATACGCTAACCTATTTGACCGCAGGGGCCTGCTAAAAAGGGTCAGGGAGATTTTATGATTGAAAAAAGACAAGTTCAAAACCTCGCTGACCGCTGGCAGACAACAACCGATAACGTTGTTCGTGAGTATTTTCAACAGTTATTTCTTTCGAAGCTTTACCAGGAAAAACGCTCTGAATGCCTTCTTTTTAAGGGAGGTACAGCTTTACGAATTATCTGGCACAGTCCTCGGTTCTCTGAGGACCTTGACTTTACGGGTGTAGGCATCACCCTCAAAGATATTGAGACTCTGATGGAGGAATCTCTTACAAAGATAGAAATGGAGGGGATCGAAACTGAAATTGCAGAGTCAAAAAAAACATCCGGCGGATATCTTTCGATATTTCAATTTAAGACCAGCGAATACGTGAGCCAGATCCAAATTGAAATCTCGTTACGCGGCAACAAAAAAGAATCAGGGACAGCAGCACTCATTCAGCCTGAACTTGCTATGCCTTATATGATGGTTCATCTTCAGGAGCCTCTTCTTGTCGCCGAAAAAATTCAGGCTTGTCTGACCCGTGGGAAGGCACGAGATTTTTATGACATTTATTTTATTTTTCGTAGCCGTATGGCCTTTAAAGAGTCGTTTATCCAAGACAAGCAACTGAAGACGAAAATTCTAAAGGCCGTCGAATCCGAAAAACTAGATTTCAAACGCGAACTCAAAACATTTCTTCCCGTCAACCAGCATATCATCATTAAGAACTTCCCGTCAGCGCTGGTCACGGAAATTAAACGAAATTTAGCATAGTCCCAAAATGAAAATCACCCTTACATACTCGTCTCGCGCATACTTGGGCCAGATCATCTGATGAGTAATCAATAGACAAAATGAACCTATCTGATATATATTTACTCTTGAAAAGAGACTCAAAATGAAGAAGACTCGCGTTGAAACCAATATCCCTATTTTTTATATGAAAGAAGGGGATACATTTCTCGTCTACACCCCTGCCTTCGATCTTGTAGCCCATGGAGATTCATTTGAAGATGCTGAAGAGTCGTTTGCTAAATCCCTGAAACTATTTGTAGCGTATGTCTCTGAAAGAGGCACTTGGAAAGCTGTTTTGGAAGAGTACGGTTGGAAGAAAGTCCATGAAGTATGGAATCCTCCTGCTATTATTCGACAAGACAGTAAACCCGTCAGAATACCCATTGCGGTTTGATCCGTGGATAAACTTCATCCGATTCACTACAAGAAATTTGAGAAATTCCTAACCCATATTGGTTGCCATCTTTTACGCAAAGAAGGCGATCACAGAATGTGGGGGAGATCCGACCTCATTCGTCCCATTGTTGTTCGAACAAAAAAAGACTTACCCATCTTTGAAATCAAAAGCAATCTGCGAACCCTGCACATTACGAATCAAGACTATCTGAATATCATTCATCAACTTTGATTTGAAAAAAATGTTTTTTACATATTCGTCTCGCGAATATGTGCTACTTGAACTAAAAATTCATCGTTTCACTTTAAGCGC
>JACOUC010000056.1 GCA_016178055.1 Chlamydiota bacterium
CCATCAAACCAAGAACTTAAATGTGGTCCGCAACAATGCCCTGCGGCTTCTCAAGCTGATGAATCAGCTTTTAGACTTAATAAAAATTGATGCAGGGAAACTGGAGCTTCGTTTGAGCCAGGTGAATGTGAGGGATTTCTTCAGGGAGATTGAGGATTCTATGTCTTCTCTAGCCGAGCAAAAGAATCTGAAGCTTTCTTTTGAGTGTGAGGAATCACTTGAAGGTGAATTCGACCGAGACCAGATTGAGAAGGTGGTCATGAACCTGATTTACAATGCGGTCAAGTTTACGCCAGAGGGTGGGTCGATTGAGGTGAGAGCGAGAAGGGTGGAGGACACCTCATCCTCAACCTAGTAGAGATTCCCCAAAATTCTGTCGTTCGTAAGCAGAAGTTATTGCTTAAGAAGGAGAAAGATCTTCTGAGGCACGAAGAAGACAAAAGACGATGGCTGAAAAGGATATTCAAATGGGAATAGTTACCTAAAACCTGCGTGAAAAATGCTATTTTTCACGCAGGTTTTAGGTAACTATGTTCCTTCCCTGGGAAAATTCCTTTTTCAACCTCTTCTTTATAATTTTCAAAAGCCTTTTTCATCGCATCCGAAAGACAGGCATAGCGTTTGACGAATTTGGGTTGAAATTGAGTATAAAGCCCAAGTAAATCATGACTCACCAAAATTTGTCCATCACAATGAATTCCCGCTCCAATTCCAATCGTGGGAATCTTAAGCTTGGCCGTGACCTCTTCTGCAAGAGGAGAGGGAATACATTCTAGAACAATACCTAAAGCGCCCGCTTCCTCCAAAGCCAAAGCATCTTCCAGAATTTCTGTTTTTAGAGAAGCGCTCTTACCCTGAACATGATAACCACTGTAAGTCAGGACATGAGTAGGAGTCATTCCAATGTGGCCAAGAACAGGAATTCCAAGACCCACTAATTTTTTTGTGAAAGGGGCCATTGACTTTCCCCCTTCTATCTTGACTGCTTGAACATTTGCTTCCTGGATCAAGCGACCCGCATTGCGAAGAGTTTCTTCTTCTGTAATGCCATAAGACAAAAAGGGCATATCGGCTACCACCATCGAGCGTTCCACGGCTCGAGTCACCGCAAGTGAATGACGAATCATATCTTCCATCGTCACTCTCAAGGTAGTAGAGTCTCCCAGAACGACCATACCCAGGGAATCCCCGACAAGAATAAGATCAATCCCAACTTCATCCAAAATTTCCGCCATGGGAAAATCATAAGCCGTCAGGGCTAGAATTTTTTTTCCTTTTTGTTTTTTAGACTGAAGAAATTTAGGGGTCACTTTGTCTTTAGACATTTGCCAACTCTTTAATAGGAATAATTTTCTTTACGACAGATTCATCCTTTAAATGGATCAATAATTCCCGCATGGTTTTCCCGATGACCGGATGAATCAAGTTTTCATCTAACTCACAAAGAGGTTCCAAGACAAATCTTCTTTCGTGCATGCGAGCATGAGGAAGATGCATCAACTCCTCTTCAATCACAGTTTGTCCATAAAGCAGTAAATCAATATCCAAAGTTCGAGCACGTCCCCGTTCAGGAATTACCCGGCCCAAAGAGGCCTGAATATTTAAAAGCTTATGCAAAAGATAAAGATGATCCAGACTCGAGTCAATCTCTAACACAGCATTATAGAACCATTCACCTTCGCAGGCCACGGGTTCTGTTTCATAAATACTTGAGAGCCTTAGAACTTGCACTTGAGGCAAAAGACTGATCTGGCTAATGGCCTGTTTTAAAAACCCCAGGCGATCTCCAATATTTGATCCTAAACCGATATAGGCTTTCATTCTTAAAATTTCCTAATTTCTACCGACCACCCTCTTTTCCAATCTTAAAACCGCTTCGCGGATTCTTTCAACAGGCAAAGTAATGGAGAATCGAATATAGCCTTCTCCGCTCGAACCAAAACCAACGCCAGGAGTGACCACTAAACCTAATTCCTCGAGAAGCTGAAGTGCCATACCCTTCGATGTCAAACCACTCGGCACCGAAGCCCAGATATAAAAAGAGGCGTCTGGATTTTTGACTTTCCAGCCTGCACTGCGAAGCCCTTTCACCAAAACATCTCTTCTCTCACGATAAATTTCTAAAAGATGCTGCAACTCTTGATCAGGAAGACGAAGCGCTTCCACCCCCGCCCATTGAATGGCATAAAAAATTCCTGAATCCAAATTCGATTTGACCTTTGCAAGTCCTTTCAAAATTTCAGCATTCCCAACTGCAAAACCGATTCTCCACCCTGTCATGTTAAATGTTTTGGAAAGAGAATGAAATTCAATTCCAATGTCTTTGGCTCCTGGAACCTCCAAAAAACTGTGAGGTTTCTCCCCATAATAGATTTCAGTATAAGCCGCATCATGGCAAACAAAAATATGATTTTTCTTCGCAAATTGAAATGCTTCATCATAAAAGGAAAGATTGGCCGTCGCCCCGGTTGGATTGTTGGGATAGTTAATGAACATCAACTTCGCCTTTGAAAGGTCATTTTTTGAAAGAAGAGAAAAATCAGGTAAATAATTATTTTTTTCCAAGAGGCTCATATAAATGGGTTCACCCCCTGCAAACCAAGTCCCCGCCTGATACACGGGATAGCCCGGTTCAGGAACAAGAACACGATTGCCTTGATTAATGAAAGCCAGTGGAATATGACCTATCCCCTCTTTAGATCCAATGAGAGGAAGGACTTCTGTATTCGGATCAAGATGGATCTGAAAACGCCGCTCATACCACTCAGAAATGGCCTTACGAAATTCGGGAAGCCCCGCGTCTAAAGCATAACGATGGTTCTTAGGCTCTTGAGCCGCTTCTGAAAGTCGATCAATGATGGGTTGAGGGGTCGCAATATCAGGATCCCCAATCCCCATATCAATAATGTCTTTTCCTTCTGAAAGCGCCTTTCTCTTCGCTCGATCAATTTCCACGAAAAGATAGGGGGGAAGTTTTGTGAGTCGATCTGCATATGTAAAATTCATTTTATTCTCCAGCATGAAAATCCAAATATCAGTCATGAAAATAGAGACGTTGTTACTGGCTATTCCCCTCCTTTGTACCCCAAAGGGGAGGAACTCAATTTTCATCCACTTGGGTGGACTGAAAGTTCATGATGACAAATATCAAAAATCAAAATGACAAATTAAAATCTAAAATGTCTCCCTTGCAATTGCATTAGAAATTTTGATTTTTAGGTTGTCATTTTGCATTTTGATGTTTGATATTTGATATTTGATTTATCTCAACCCCAACACATCCTGCATATCATATAACCCAGCCTTTGCCTTAACCACAAATTGAGCGGCCCGCAATGCACCCTTGGCAAAGGGCTCTCGACTGTGAGCCCGATGAATCAACTCTAAACGTTCACCGGAACCTGCAAATAAAATAGTATGATCGCCCACAATGTCTCCGGCTCGAACAGCGAAAACCCCAATCTCATTTTTTTTGCGTTCCCCCACCATTCCAGACCTGCCTGACACAACATCTCCATCCAAATCCCGGCCTAAAGCCTCAGCAAGAACTTTTAAAATTCCCTTGGCTGTTCCGCTCGGGGCATCTTTCTTGAGTCGATGATGAGCCTCTATAATTTCTATGTCATAATCTTTCAAAAGGGGAGCCGCCTCTTCCACTAATTTAAAAAGCAAATTTACTCCCACGCTCATATTGGGCGCTTTGACACAAGCAAATTTTTTTGAAAAATCGTGGATTTTTTTTTCTTCCTCGGTCTTAAATCCAGTGGTTCCCACGACAAGAGGAATTTTCTTTTTCTCAACTATTTTCAAAAGCTGTAAGGTTGCCTCTGGGCTTGAAAAATCAATCACCACTTGCGCATTTTTCAAGATCTCTTCACCGTCGCTTAAAAATTTTACACCCAAAGGTCCTCTTCCCAACACTGTTCCAACGTCTTCTCCCAAAAGGGAACTCCCCTCTCGTTCCAAAGCCCCTACCAGTTGAAAAGTCGGGTCTTCAAGGGAGTTTAAAATAATCTGGCGTCCCATTCTGCCAGAAGCACCATTCATCACGAACTTTATTTTTTGATCCATGGTTTTATCCGAAAATCAACCTGTTGACCGGTTCGCTAGTGTAGTGCGTCTAACGCTTCTTTACTTTTGAGATCTTTTCCAGGATGCGTTCTACCGAAGCGCTCCAGATAAAGATCTTTGGGTTTTGATTGTGATTTTCAATGTATTGATTGATTGCTTGGATGAGCACAGGGACATTATAAAAAGATCCACGGCGTATTCTTTTGTCGGTGATCTCCCGAAACCAGCGTTCCACCATGTTAAGCCAGGAACTTGATGTAGGAATAAAATGTAAATGAAAGCGAGGGTGACGCCTGATCCAGGATTTTACGCCGTCGTGTTTATGGGTGCTGTAGTTGTCGATGATTAGATGAAGATCCAATTCATGAGAAGTTTCTTCATCAATATGCTTCAGAAAGCGAATGAACTCCTGATGCCGGTGTCTCGGCATGCAGTCACCGATGACTTTGCCGTCCAGCATGGAGAGAGCCGCAAAGAGAGTCGTTGTCCCGTGACGCTTATAGTCATGGGTTTGTTTAGCCGGAATACCCGGTCTCATGGCGAACATGGGTTGTGAACGTTCAAGCGCCTGAATCTGACTTTTCTCGTCAAAACACAGAACCAAAGCCTTATCAGGTGGATTCAGATACAGGCCTACAACGTCATGTAGCTTTTCAATAAAGTGTTTGTCGTTGCTAAGTTTGAAAGTTTCAATGAGATGAGGTTTTAGATTATGCTGCTTCCAGATGCGGCGCACAGTAGCTTCGCTTAAGCCCTGGGCCTTTGCCATGCTCCGAGTGCTCCAATGGGTAGCGTTAAGTGGTGTTGAGTGCAGGGTCGCATTAACAACCTCGCGTATTTTACCTTCCGATATCTTTGGGATGCGGCCTGGACGAGGCGCATCTTTTTCAAGGCCAGATAATCTAAGAGATAGAAACCGGTCCCGCCAAAGCTGGACAGTTGGCCGTGAAATGTTCATTTGCAAGGCAATATCCTGGTTCATAACACCCCCTGATGCCATGCGTATAATATTGGCTCGCTGGACAAGCCTTAAAGGCGCGCTTCTTTGGCGAGACCACCCATCCAAGGTGGCTCGCTCTTCGGATGATAACACTATGGGTTCCGCAACACGGCTCATCATTTTTAGGATACCAGAGAAAAGCATATAAGTAAAGTTAATTATGACGCACTACACTAGTTTGCCGGTTCTTTTATCTCTTTAAGCTTTTTGCTTTCGACTCGCTCGAAGCTCGAGGCTAGAAACGCAGCTAGACGCTGGAAGCTAGATGCTAGATGCAAATACGTTACTACTTCCAGCCTCTAGCTTCCAGCCTCCAGCCATTTTTAAACAAGTTTTGCCTTTTTCAATTCTCTCTCCAAAATCTTCCGATTTTCCTCACTCATCTTGACCAAAGGCAAACGAACTTCTTCATGAATCATTCCCATCATTGCCATCGCAGCCTTCACCGGGGAAGGATTGGATTCAAGAAACAGAGCCTTGCACAACGGAAATAATTCTAAATGAATGTCTTTGGCCAATGGAAGTTGCCCGCGGTCCCAGGCATCCATCATATCCTGAACCTTACGGGGTAAAATATTGGCTAAAACAGAAATCACCCCCACCCCTCCAATCGAAAGAACAGGCAGTGTCAAAGAATCATCCCCTGAAATAATGGATATATCACATAGAGAGGCAATATGCGTCATTTGATCTAAATTCCCACTCGACTCCTTCACCGCAACAATATTTTTGATCTTTGCCAATCGCTCAAATGTCTCAGGCAAAATATTAACTCCAGTTCGGCCAGGAATATTGTAAATAACTAAAGGAATTTTAACGGCATGAGAAACAGTAGCAAAATGTTGAAAGAGTCCCTCTTGAGTCGGGCGATTATAATAAGGAGCAATCAACAAAGCCGCATCGGCCCCGACTTCCTCGGCATGCTGCGTTAACTCAATGGCCTCTTGGGTTGAATTAGATCCTGTTCCAGCAATGACAGGAATGCGGCGGGAGGCTATCTCAATAACAATCTCAATCACCTTTTTATGCTCTTCATGAGAAAGGGTCGGAGACTCCCCCGTTGTCCCGCAAGGCACCAAAGCCTTGGTCCCATTTTGAATATGAAATTCAACCAATTTTTCCAAAGCCTTCTCGTCTAATTTTCCCTTTTTAAAGGGCGTCACCAGAGCCACCATCGAACCGCGAAACATAAAATCCTCTCCCTTCATGAACGAATGTAAAATTGGGGGGTATTATAGCGCACAACAAAATCTAAAACAACGATTCACTCAAGACCTCTTTTATTTTACTTGCTCTAAGTGTTAAATCTCACACTCTAATCGTAAGAAAGTGGAAGTAATGATTTAATTCTTCCAACAAAAAGGCGCATAAAGTACAGTGCTAATTTGGTCAAAGTTCGCACTGTTATAAAACCTTTATGCGCTTGTGAAATATTTTAGCACTCCTCAGGATTTTGAACAATTTAAATTTAAGATTAAATTAGTACCGTGTCCTCATTGCCATAGGATCGGGTTTTTGATCCTGCATGGCCCTCTGGTCGGGTTTTGCCTCGATCCCAACGGCCATGCCCTTAAAAGAGGCCATCGTTACTTCTGCTCCAATCGAAAGCAACGCTCAGGCTGCGGTAGAACTTTTTCTATTCTCATGAGCCATGTCATTAAATATTTCTCCATGAGTACATGCTCTCTATGGAAATTCCTATCCTCTCTCAGGCAAGCTCAATCGAAAAATACTGTCTTTAAAGATTTAACGTTCCCCTTTACCGTCCGATGCGTTAACCGCTGGCTGGAGAAGTTAAAA
>JACOUC010000057.1 GCA_016178055.1 Chlamydiota bacterium
AGAGAAGGAATATGAAATCCGTCTAAAACAATTTTGAGTTTTCGATTTTCTTTTGGAGTGAGGGGAAGCTCCTGAACAGCAAAATCTGCAGACCGCCAGTAACCTCCGGGTTTTAGGACGCGATGTACCTCGCTCAGAAAATTTTTTTTATCTATCGCGTAGCAAAATGTTTCCTGATTGATGATGAGATCAAAACGGTTGTCTTCAAAGGACATTTCATTCATGTCCATCATTTGAAATTTACATTGTGGTAACACCTGATTGAGCGCCGCCAGTGTTTCTGAAAGAATAATGTGGCTTTCGCAAAGGGTGATTCCCGTTACTGAACAGCCAAAGTTCTTAGCCACCCACACTGCAAACCCCCCGATCCCTGATCCCACATCAAGGATTTGAGTATTTGTATTGAGATCAAGTCCGTCTACAAGCCTTTTATTAGATTGTAGAAGTGATTCCGAAAAAGATTTTACCCCGGAATCCCAAACTCCATAATGCCATCCATAACTCCCCGAGGCATAAGAAAAGTAGGATGGAGTGAGATGTTGATAGTAGTTTGCCACTTTCTCTTGAGAAATCATAAGTTCGGATCCTGGCAGTAGATTCTATAATGACTGATATGAAATTAAACAAAATAAAATCTTTGCAATCACTGATTTCTTTTATAGAATATAGACGCTTTAATGCCAACGATCCAGAGGTCATTGAAAAAGAAAATTTTAGCGGGGGGATTTTCATTTTTTCTACTTTGGGCTGGTTTCTTAAAAGCCGATGAAGTCGCTCGTCTTTATTCGGTACAAGGCGTGGTTGAAGTGAGACGAGCCTCAGAAACAAACTGGGCACAAGCTCCTACTGAAACTCTTCTTTATCCCCAAGATCAAGTTCGCACGGGATCCAATAGCCGTTCAGGAATTCTTTTCAAAGACGGAATTTTGGTCCGTCTCGGCGAGAATAGCCTTTTAGAACTCAAGCCCGTCGTTAATTCTGAAATCCAACCTCTTAAAATTTTTTCAGGGACCGCTTATTTTTTTAGCCGAGAGCCCAAACGATTTCCAGAGATTGAAACACCGGTGGTGAGTGCCGCGGTTCGAGGAACGGAGTTTTCAATTGAGGTTAAGAAAGATAAAACCAAAGTTTCGATTCTTAAAGGGAAAGTCATTTGCTCAAATTCTGCAGGCAGCGCCACAGCCGAAGGAGGGGAAGAAATCACGACGCTTGAAGGAATAATTCCCTCTAAACATATTCTCATTCGACCGCTGGATGCAGTAGAGTGGGCCCTTTATTATCCAGCCCTGATTGACCCCTTAGAATATTCAAAAAGTGAAGTTCCAGAATTAATGAAAGAGGTCTCACAATTTCTTTTAGTAGGCCAAGTGGAGAAGGCAAAGGTCTTACTCGAGCAAATTCCCATCGATCAAAAAACACCCGCTCTTGCCCTTCGATACAGCCTAGAATCCATCATCGCCTTGGTCATGAATCAAAAAGAAGAGGCGTTTCTCTTAGCCCAAAAAGCTGTTGAGGTAAATCCAAATTCTCCCTCAGTGGCCTTAGCAATGTCTTACGCTGAACAAGCCCATTTTCATCTTGAAAAAGCCCTCCAATGGACTCAAGAAGCTCTGAAGCTTTCACCCCAAAATGGCCTAGCCCATTCCCGTCTCATGGAACTTTATTTGGGTTTTGGAGAAATCAAAAAGGCCTCTCAAAATATTCAAGACGCCCTTCATTCTTCTCCCGAGGATGGAAGGGTGCTCACCGTCGTCGGCTTCACCTACCTCACTCAATACGAAACGAAAGAGGCCATTCTCTATTTTCAAAAAGCGATTGCGCAAGATCCTGCGAACGGACTTCCCCATTTGGGATTGGGACTTTCGTTCATGCATCAGAATAAAGTCGAAGAGGCACGGCTTCAAATGGAAATGGCGGTGCATTTAGAGCCCAATATCTCGCTTTATCGAAGCTATTTGGGAAAGGCCTATTTTGAGGAAAAAAGAGACACCCTTTCTTCTCAAGAATACGAAACGGCCAAAACACTCGACCCCCAAGATCCTACGCCTCACCTCTACGAGGCCTTCAATAAATTGGCTCACACCCGACCGATCGAGGCCCTTTGGGAAATCGAAGATTCCATTAAACTCAATGACAATCGCGCGGTTTACCGCTCCAGAATGCTTTTAGATCAAGATCAGGCCGTAAGGAGCGCGGGGCTTTCTCAAGCCTTCACCAGTGTTGGATTTTCTGAGGCCGCTCGTATTGAAGCCATTAAATCTATGAATCGTGACTACAGTAATTATTCGGCCCACCTCTTATTGGCTGGAAGTTACATCAATACGCCACGGCTGGGCCTGGCTTCTATTTCGGAATTATTAATTACTCGCCTTCTCGTTCCTTTGAGTCTTAATCCCCTCGATCCCTCTATTCGCGGAGAGGCCTCCTTTAACGAATATGCCTCTCTTTTTGATCGGCAAAGAGGGCGGATTTTTCTGGACGGTTCGGTGCGATCGGCCGATGATTATATCTCGGGACGAGTACTCCACTCGATGCTTACCGAACGAAGTTCCTACACCTTAAGTTATTTTCCAGAATATTTGGGAGGCTATCTTGAAAATGATTGGGCAAGATCCCAGTCGGTTCTTTTCCTCACGCAAATGCAGCCGACTTACAGCGACACGCTTAGTTTTGAGAGCATTTTTGGAAAAGATGATGAACACAATTTTAAATTTAATGATCTCAACCATCGCGTGGGTTTCCATCATCGATTTGGCCCCGAAGCCCATTTTATCAGCCAACTTCTTTATACCCAACGGGACGCAACTTCTGAAGGCACTGCAACACGTGAGTTCACGCTCAACACCTTTCGTGGAAATTCTCTTACTGCATCTTTGCCAGATTCTTTTTTATCCCGCCAAACTCAAGATGACCGATTTACCTCTCTCAGGGGCGATGGACAATTCATCTGGGATAGCTCATGGGTCTCCCTGATTGCAGGTGCCGGAGCCTTCGATTCAGAAACTGACAATGATGAGATTGGGCGAGCTCCTTTCGACCGCTTAGGGTTTTTGGATAATATTAATCTCTCCACCTCTAACAATCTTTCTGAGCAATCTCAGCGCCTTTATACGTATACCACTTGGCATTTGACCGAAAAATGGGATGCCTTTGGAGCTGCCAACTTCACGCACTTGGAATTAGCACAATCCATTCCACCTCCCTTTGTCGAAGGGACCCAAACCGTCGATGAAGTTGATCCTAAAGCGGGACTTGCGTTCTATCTCACCCCTAGCACCACCCTCAGAGCGGCTTATTTTGAGACTTTAGGGCCTGTAGGTCTGACAGATTTAGAAAGCATTGAACCCACTCAAATCGCAGGATTTAATCAATTTGTCGATGAGCTTCCAGGGAATAAGGCTCAAAGCTATGGAATGGGCCTTGATCAAAAATTTTCGAAAAGAACTTACTTTGGGACTGAAGTCTTGCATCGAAAGGTTGAACAGAGTTTGGGTTTCAGCTCATCCATTATTAATGTGGATACATCAACAGGAAACGTTACGGCTAAAGAAGGTGCTGTAGAATTTCCACACATCGAATCCAGTGAGAATCTCTTAAATGCTTACTTTTATCAAATTCTGACTTCCGAACTCACAGGCACCTTAGACTATACCTTCGCTCATTTTGAAGAAGACTTTTCGCTTCAGGAAAGCCAGACCCACCGGCTTAAAATAGGAACGAATTATTTTCATCCGAAAGGATGGTTTGTAAGAACCGCTGCCACCTGGCGCCATCAGGATCTGGATGGTTTCGGGAGCGCTGACGGAATTCGAGACTTTTGGATTTGGGATGCCTCAATCGGTTATCAGCTTCCAAAACGCTACGGGCTCGTTATTTTAAGCGTCACCAACATTCTGGATCAGGATTTTCTCTATGAATCCATCGGTCTCGATGCCCGTTTTATTCCTGAGAGAAGCGTAAACTTGAGGGTATCTTTGAATTTTTAGTTGTAAGTATAGACCCCCGTTATTTAAAAACCATGAAGGTGTATCTTAAGTTTCTGCTTCAACGCCCCATCAAAAACAGCCTCGGTTCCCTCGAGGGAGAAGGGGTGCTAAACTGTTTCGTTTCCGCATACGAAATAATTATTGCTATGAAAGTAAGGCTCACTTTGTAGTCGCCCGATTTATCCCCCCACCTACCCGCTATCTCGAATGGATGAGGTCGGGGGATAAATCGGGCGACTACAAAAAAAGCCTGATGGGGAGAACTTTCATCACTCACGATGATTCTCAAAAATCATGTTTGATTAAATAAGAGGGGTGCGCTCCTCCGACGTTACATCGGAGGAGTTGGAGGGGTTAGTTTTTGGAGCCAGTGATGATGTTATCGCCTTTTGAATCTCTTTTTGGTATTCCTCAGAGAGAAGTGAGGAAAAATGTGCTTCTGCTCCCCATTTTGCCTAAAGGTTTTCTTAATATTTTGGGTTTTGAAAAACTGACGAGGGGATTTCTTTATGCCAGTGCCTCTATCGAAAACTGGACACTCATTCAAACAGGGATGGGGGCTCCTCTCGTGGGAGATGCTGTGCTTTATCTTGAAGGGAGTTGTTGTCAGAATCTCCTTCTCGTTGGATCTTGCGGGGCTTTACCACGATCTTGTTTAGAGATTGGAAATCTCGTTTACCCTGAAAAATGTTTGGCGATTGAAAGTTTTAGTGAATTTCTTTTGGAAGAAATTTCTTCTCTTCGCGTGTTGCTCCTCCAAAATCCTCTTTTGAAAAAATGGATTGAGGTTTCAAACTCCGTCAAGATCCGTCCTGTTACTTGTGCTACCTTACCTTCTCTCAAATTGGAAGAAGAGCGAGAGGAATGGCTTTTTTTTCAGGGAGTGGATGTTGTGGACATGGAGTGTTCCGCTTTTTTTTCCGCTGCCCAATACTGCAAAATCCCTGCTTCAGCCCTTTTTTATGTTACAGACATTGTGAATGAAAAGCCTTTTTACAATGGAGGGGGTTTTAAAATGCCTTCCCATCTCTTCGAAGTTTTGAAGAAGATTTTTTAGGGTGGGATTAAGCCTTCCTCGAAGGGGTCAACCATGCTATAATGAGGTTGTAGTTTATTTGTAACTTATTCTTATGCAGTTTGTTATAAATTTAAAACAAAATTTATTTCGTTAGAAATAACGATGGATGAATTTATGAAATTACCGATTTACATGGATTGTCATTCAACAACCCCTTTAGATCCGAGGGTGTTAGAGGAGATGCTGCCTCTTTTTAAGGACAATTTTGGGAATGCAGCAAGTCGCCACCACCCCTTTGGATGGAGAGCCGAAGAAAAAGTTGAGGAGGCAAGGCTGAGAGTGGCCCGACTGGTGAATGCTGAAAGTAGAGAAATTATTTTTACCAGTGGAGCAACCGAATCCAATAATCTGGCCCTGAAAGGAGTTGCCCGGACTTATCGAGAAATGGGGAATCATATGATTACCTGTGTCACCGAACACAAATCTGTTTTAGATCCGTGCAAATCGCTTGAACGGGAAGGGTTTCGGGTGACGTATTTACCCGTGGATTCTTCTGGAATTTTAAATGTTGCTCAGGTTGAGCAAGCGATTGAAAAAGAAACGATTTTGATTTCGGTGATGGCCGCCAACAATGAAATCGGCACTCTTCATCCGCTTCGTGAAATAGGTGAACTTGCGAAGGAACGCCGGATTATTTTTCATACCGATGTGACTCAAGCGGCTGGGAAAATTCCTTTGGATGTAAATGAAATGGGAATTGATCTTATGAGCTTTTCAGCGCATAAAATGTATGGGCCTAAAGGCGTGGGGGCCCTTTATGTGCGTCACAAAAATCCTAGAATCAAACTGACTCCCCTGATCGAGGGCGGGGGGCATGAATGGGGTTTAAGATCTGGAACGCTGAATGTTCCCGGCATTGCAGGTTTTGGCAAGGCTTGTGAAATTGCTGAAAAAGAGGGAAGTGAAGAATCTATTCAAATTCTCCATTTAAGGGAAAAATTACGCAAGGGAATTCTGGGAAGCCTGGAAGACGTTTATATCAATGGAGATGTTGAGAAAAGACTCCCTCATAATTTAAACTTAAGTTTTGCTTATGTCGAAGGGGAATCCCTTTTGATGGGAATTCATGATGAGATTGCTGTTTCAAGCGGGGCGGCTTGTTCTTCGGCCAATTTAGAGCCTTCGTATGTTTTAAAGGCATTGGGGGTTCAAGAAGGTTTGGCTGAAACCTCCATTCGATTTGGATTGGGACGGTTCAATACAGAAGAGGAAGTAGATTATGTGATCAAGAAGGTGGTAGAAGTGGCCCGGCATCTTCGAGAATTATCACCGATTTATGAAGTGTTTAAGCAGGGGAGAGGCATTTTAGAAAGGAGAGCGTGAGGTTATGATTCATTTAACAGAGGGTGCGGTTAGAGAAGTTAAAAGAATGATGGAGCGAGAGAAGCGTCCGGGCGCGGGACTTCGCTTGGGCGTTAAGGGAGGGGGATGCTCGGGTTATTCTTACGCCATTGATCTGGATGAGCAAAGTAAAGAGGGGGATAAGGTTTTTGAAGCGGGAGGCTTTAAGGTTTTTGTAGATGGGAAAAGTTATTTTCTTCTGAACGGGAGTACGCTGGATTATGTGAAAGGGACCATGGGCGCAAGCTTTACCTTTTTAAATCCTAATGCGAAGGGGAGTTGTGGATGTGGTGCTTCCTTTAACGTTTAGCAGGCTGCTCGTGCTTTTAAATCTAAGGTTCTCCTCATGGCTCTGGATCTCATCTTTAAATGTATCAGTCTTATTTTTCTTCTGGTTCTCTCGGCCTTTTTTTCAGGGGCTGAAACGGGTCTTTTTTCTTTAAGCTCAGTTCGTGTTCATCGTTTAAAAGAGGAGAAGAAAAAAGGAGTTTTTTTAATCGAGCAGCTTTTGCACGATCCTCAAAAAGTTTTGGCTACCCTTCTTTTGTCTAATTTATTTGTCGTCGTTTTTTCAACTGCCTTGGCCGAAGAAATTGCTTCTACCCTTTGGGGCTCCCGAGGTCTTGAAATTTGTATTTTGGTGATGAGTTTGGTTGTTTTGATTTTCTGTGAAATTATTCCGAAGGTCATCGCCGTTTCTCGTTCGGAAAAGGTGTCCCTACAAGTCGCCCCTGCTCTGAAACTTGTGATGTTTTTGATCGCTCCTTTACGTAAATTGTTCCTGGGAATTGCCGTTTTTTTCATTCGGCCAATCTTAAAGAAGAACCATCCGATCAAAGAATCCATCACGGAATCCATCACGCCAGAGCAACTTAAAACAGCAACTGAAATGGGACATCAAGAGGGCATTTTAAGCATAGAAGAATCTCATATGCTGGATGGAATTTTAGAGTTAAAGAAAAAAAGGGCCTCAGAACTCATGACGCCGCGTTCAAAGATTTTTGCTTTTGAGATCCGTACGCCACTTCTCACAATCTATCAAGAAATTCTCGATAAAAAATTTTCTCGAATTCCTATTTTTAAGGGAGAACTAGATGAGGTGGTCGGGATTCTTTACGCAAAAGATTTAATCATGAAGGAAGTGGTTGAATTGGCAGCGATTCAAATTTATGATTTTCTAAGAAACCCTTTTTTTGTTTCTGACTCGATAAAGGCGGATATCCTTTTAAAGTCATTTAAGTCTCGTCGCCAACACATTGCGTTATGCCGTGATGAATATCAAAAAATTTCCGGATTAATTACCTTGGATGATTTAACAGAAGCCATTGTTGGGAAAACAGCGAGGGAGATGGGGCAAGATCCATGAGTGGATTCATTTGCTTTATGGTGATTGGAATGTGTTTAGCCGTTCAAGCCTTTTTTGCGGCACTTGAGATTGCATTTCTTTCCGTTAATCGAATTGAAATCCGGCAACTGGCCCAGCGTCCAAGTCGAAGGGCCAAAGCAGTCGAATTTTTTTTAAGACGACCTGTGAACTATTTAGCAACCACGATGATTGGCGTGAATGTGGCTGTGGTGGTTAGCGCTTCTTTTCTAACCCACTGGGCAAGAAATGCCTTTGAACCTCAAAATGCATCTTTCATGACAGCCCTTTTTCTTTGGCCCATCACCCTTCTCTTTGGAGAATTTATCCCGATGAGTCTGGCGCTTGCGCATCCCTTAAAGGTAGGTTTGTGGGGAGTATGGATTTTGAGAATCGCTTATTTTATTTTGTATCCCTTGATTCGAGGAATTGGATATTTTTCAGATTGGATGAATCGTTTTTTAGGAGGAGTCAAAGGAGAAACAGTCCCCTATTTAACGCGAGAGGAGTTGCGTCTCTTATTTAAGGGGGGAGAAAAGGAAATTTTTGATAAGACAGAAGAACACATGATTCGCGGTGTTTTTGAATTTCATAAAGTAAAGGTAAGAGACATCATGGTTCCTCTGGAACAGGTGGTTCAGCATTCAACTCAAGGGACGATAGGCGATTTAAAGAAATTAATTTTTGATTCAGCCTTTTCAAGAATTCCTATTTATCAAAAGAACCCTTTCCAGATTGTAGGAACCCTTCACGCCATGGATTTGATGGGTTTGGAAGATGAGCTTTCGATCGAAGAGGTGATGCGAAAGCCTTTTAAAGTATTTCAATTTGCACCTATTTCTGAGGTCTTAAGGGCTTTGAAGATTCGAAAAGAGTACATGGCCATCGTTGTAGACCTTCATGGTCGAAGTGTGGGGATTGTGACGTTAGAAGATATCTTAGAAGAGATCGTAGGGGATATTGAAGACGAGTACGATGTTCAAATGAACGGTTAAAGACCTCTCAAAAAGGTTCCAGATGCAAGGCGTCTGCGAGCGAAGGAGGAGGCGTACGTTTTGATTGTACGCCGCACGACTGAGCGAAGCAGGCAACGCAGCAGATGGACCTTTTTCAGAGGTTTTTTTAAAAGATAGCTTTTTCGTCGTCTAGAAAAATACCCTTCATGTTCATTCGAAAGGCTTCAGGATTGGGCGAAACGCGTATGGCAACCTCTTGTGAGATAAGACCCTCTTTTACAAGGCCAAGCAAGGATTGATTATAATCTTGCATGCCGAGTGCCGTACCTCCGCGAATGGCGTTATGAATTTTGAGGTCTTGTCCCTGACGAATCAGTTCTCGGATCGTGGCATCTACAATCATAACTTCAACAGCAGGAACTCTCTGAACCCCTTCTTTAATGCAGGGAAGGAGCTTTTGGGAAATCACGGATCTAAGATTAAATTGAAGCGCTTGACGCATTTGATAATGTTGATCGGGTGGAAAAAGGTCAATCATTCTTCCAATGGTTTGAGCGGAGTTTGAACTATGAATGGTTCCAAAAACAAGGTGTCCCGTCTCAGCGGCATTCAAGCCAAATTGAACCGTTTCGGCATCTCTCATTTCTCCAATAAGAATAATGTTAGGATCTTCTCTGAGGGCATATTTTAAAGCTTCTTTAAAAGACTCAGTATCAATCCCAATTTCTCGCTGATTAATGAGAGCTTTTTTATTGGTATAGAGGTACTCGATGGGATCTTCGACTGTGAGAATGTGGCAATTTCGTGTCTGGTTAATATGTTCGATCATCGCAGCCAGAGTGGTTGATTTTCCGCATCCTGTAACTCCGGCTACAATGACAAGCCCATCATGGAGTTCAGAAATATTTTTTAACACTTCAGGAAGATGCAGCCCTTCCATGGATGGAACTTGTGTTGGAACCAAACGACCTGCAAGGCTGAGATGCCCCCTCTGAAAAAAAAGATTAATTCTAAGCCGACCATAATTTTCAACCGAGTAAGAGTGGTCCATATCCCTCTTTTTAAGAAGGAGCTCATATTTTTCTTGGGGGAGAATTTCCCTAATCCAATTTTTTAAAATTTCAGTAGTGACGAGTTCTTTCCCAAGTTTTTTGGGCACTCCAGCAATGCGAAAAATGGGGGGAGATCCGACTTGGAGATGAAGGTCCGAGGCCTTCAGTTTTAAAAGAAGCGGGAAGAAGTCTCCAAAGGATTTGACAGGTTTATCTAAAACGATCGTGTCATTCATCCCCTTCATTATACGGGATTGTTAAAAGCAACAAAAGGAAAAGGTGTGATGCATTCGGGATGAATAACAAAATCATGTTTTTGAACGAATCATTTTCTCGGATTCCAGGAAGGAGAGAACCTTTCCAGCATTTTTAAGTGCTGAATCCTGAGCGCTTAAATTTAAATCTACAATTCCTTCTCGAAAATGATTCTCTCCCACATTGACCACCACCATAGAAGAGCGATCGGTCAGCTCCTGAAGCAATTTTAATTCTCCATCGTTCAAATTGCTTGCGGTTGCAAGAACAATAAGCCCTGCGTCCATCAAAATATGAGAAACTTCTCCCAAGCGTCGAACGTGTTCTTTACGGGTTGACTTGTTTTTTTCTACGTCCGCATCAAGTCCGCGTAAGAGGTTTCCAATGCCAAGGAAATAAGTTTTTCCCCCCCGTTCAAAAATAGATTTTTCAACTTCCTTGGCAATGGTTTTCTTATCAACTCCTACTTTCCCTGTGAGGAGAATGAGTTTGGGCGCATGTCCATAACGAATCTCGCGTTCTTTGGGATCGACAATGCTAAAGTCCCAGTTCATTTCCCGTGCCTCGACTTGTTCTCGCAAATGGGCTTCCTTGTCTCTCACCAAGGCTGAAATAATCCCTCCCCCCGCAATATCATATTGATCGATGATGACAAATCGTCCTGTGGCCTCGATTATTTGGGCAAGATCAAAGGCGATAGGACGGGCACATTCCAGAACGCATTGAGCGACTTCATGGCGGTCAATTTGTTTCTTATCTTCAGATTTTTTAAGCTCGGAGGCATCAAAGACCCTTTTAATCTCATGAATTTGGATGGGCGTAGATGCAGTTCCAATTTTGAGTTTGTATTCTTTATTCATGACCATGGGGGATTTCCCCATCCAAAAAATTTCAGCTTGAAAAAGTGAACTCACCAAGGGATGCTCTTCACCACTCTTACACATCACATCCCCGCGATTGATGTATATTTGCTCTTTCAGCGTGAACCCGGTGGAGGTGCCTGCGATGACACGCTTTCTAGCGGGGGCATGAAATTCTTCAATTGTTTTTATTTCAGATCTTTTGTGAGAGGGAAGAAAGACAACCGAGTCTCCTACAGCGATTGATCCTGATTCAACTCGGCCTGCGACAATACGACGATCGTCTCCTTCTTCTGTAAATTTGTAAATGGCTTGAACGCTCATGCGAAAAGGTTTGTTTTCTAAACTGGGAGCTTTTTCAAAAGAATCCAACATTTCTAAAATGGTTTTCCCGTGATACCACTGAAGATTTTTAGAAGTTTCGACCATATTCTCTCCCAGCATGGCTGCAATGGGAATAAATGCCGTAGGTTCAAGACTGATGGGCTTTAAAAAAGTTCTGTATTCTTTTTCAATTTCTTTGAAAACTTTTTCGCTGTACTCGACCAAATCCATTTTATTGATGCACACGGCGACTTGCCGAATTCCGAGCATGGAAAGCAAATAACCATGCCGCTTTGAATTTTCCTGAACGCCTTCCTTGGCGTCAATCACGAGGAGTGCTGCCTCGGCTCGGGCAGCCCCGCTGATCATGTTTTTTAAAAATTCAATATGACCTGGGGCGTCAATGATGATGTACTCACGTTTTTGGCTCTTAAAAAACGAGCGGGCCGTGTCAATCGTAATCCCTTGGGCTTGTTCATCCTTTAAGGCATCCAAAAGAAAGGCATATTCGAAAGGTTTTGAATTTCTCGCACACTCAGCTTTAACTTGGTCTAATTTGCCTTGAGGAAGAGAATGCGTGTCCGAAAGCAAGCGCCCAATCACAGTGCTTTTCCCATGATCGACATGACCGACGATAACGATGTTCATTTTTGCTGCTTGTGAGTTTTTTGCCATAACTACTCTCTTTAAAATCCAAATATCAAATATCAAAAATCAAAATTAAGGAAGAATTTATTAAATTACGGATTTGGTTTTGAGTTTTGGATTTTAATATGTCATTTTGCATTTTGATTTTTAAATTTTGAATTTGTTTTATCACATATACCCTTCACGCCTTAATGTCTCAAGCCCTCCCCCATCTTCCTTATCCTGGGCTCGTCCTGAACGTTCGGCAATGTTAGAAAATTTTCCAGTTTTTAATTCTCCAATAATTTCTTTTACATTCTTGGCGATCGATTTCACGGGAAATGTGCAAGGATAGCAGCCGAGGGATCGATAGCGCTCCCCTTTCCCCTGATCAAAATAAAGAGGGACCACGGGAATATTTTCCCGATCAATATATTCCCAGATATTCAGTTCCGTCCAATCTAGCAATGGATGAATCCGAATATGCGTTCCAGGAGCAAAATCTGTTTTGAATTGATTCCAGAGCTCCGGTGGCTGGTCTCCTACATTCCAGTCATTTCTCTTATCGCGAGGGGAAAAATATCTTTCTTTGGAGCGACTTCCTTCTTCATCGGCTCGCACCCCTACAATCACTCCAGTGTAAGGCTCTTTGTTTTCATCTAAGACATATTTTTTCTGGGCATGATCGAGGCGATACCTTGGCCAAGCCCCGGACAAAGTATTTCTCAGAGCATCTGTCTTGAGGGTTTTACAGCAAGCGATTCGGTCAAGGGCCCCATCCGGAAAGGTCTCTCTATCCTTCAAAGCCTGAGTATTTTGGCCATAGACCATGTTGAGATGCCATTCTAAGGCCAATTGATCGCGATATTGAATCATTTCTGGAATTTTATAAGACGTATCAATATGCACCAGCGGAAAGGGAACATGACCCAAGAAGGCCTTGCGGGCCAACCACAAAAGAACCGTGCTGTCCTTACCAATGGACCAGAGCATCACCAAATTCTTAAATTGGCTATAGCCCTCCCGAAGAATGTAAACCGATTGACTCTCTAATTTTTCTAAATGATCCATAAAATCTCTCTCTCACCTTCCCAAACATAAAGGGAATGCATTATAGCACAACTTGTTTATGAAGTTTCAGGGATAAAGGGCAGAAAAAAGAGGCTCCCTAAAAAAAGGAAGCCTCTTTTTAAATCTGCCTACAGAAATAACTAAGCCCGCGTATAGCTAATTTCTATATTTTTGAATTCTTTACCGTCAGGACCGCTCGTATACATCTCGTAAGTATAATGATCCTTGTCCACAATCTTCCACTCAGCACGAAAATGTTTATCCTTATCCCCTGTTATGGGGCTAGAGCAAGAACCTTTTTCAGAGAATGTCTTCGTTGCTGGATCATACTGAGCCGTGGCATTCTCAATGCCTGTACCCATATTGTCAATCCAGATAGACGTATATTCCCCACGAACATTGTCATAACCTGTAATGCCCATCCCTTCAAAAGGCTGGCCCATCGACTCTCCCTTGGCTGATTGAGAGAGAAATCGGCCGCCCATGATCCAATGATTTTCACTGATGCCTTTGGATTCCTGTGCAGGCTGACTTGGATCCATCTTCATCTTCTTCTCCTTTTTACGGAATTTTTTTAAAATAAAGGCCATAGACTACCTTTTTATGAGATCCAAGGGAAGAAAAAAGGTCAGAACAAGAACTCCCTTCAGGTAGAATAAAATATTTCCTAAAGTCTAAAAATAAGCTATAATTCATTTAGTTATAAAAAAGTATAATTAAATGAAATTTAAAGATTTTCGCAATCAAATGAGAAAAACATGCTTCACCATCCAAGAGGCCTATAACATGGCCTGGCCAACTCCTTTACAAGTTCTCAGACTCCAGCTCCATCAATGGACAAAAAAGGGTGAACTCATCCGACTCCGACGCGGGATTTATGCCTTTGGCGAGAGAAGTCAAAATCTTTTAGAGGTAGCCCAGGCACTGTACGCACCTTCATATCTTAGTCTGGAAAAGGCTCTTCATGACCATGGATTTATTCCGGATGTCGTATTCGCTCTCACCTTGGTCACAACAAGAACGACACGTCGTTTTCAAACGCCGATGGGCCATTTCATCTATCACCATATTCAACCCTGCTTATTCTGGGGCTATGATCCTGATTCAGGGTTGGCCGAAGGGGAGAAGGCCTTTATGGATTATTTTTACCTCTATCATTCTCGTCTCCAGCCTAAACGTGAATGTTGGGAGGCCCTTCGCCTTCAAAACCTTTCAAATCTCAACTTTAAAAAACTCAAGGATTATGCCAAGAGAACAGGGATGAAGAAAATTCTAGAACTTGCCATCTCACTGGAGAGCTATGGAAAAGATTAAAAAATGGGTTCAGGCACTTTGCGTTCGACCTATTCCTGCGTCAGAGCAAGAAATCGTGAATCAAGTACGTGAATACCTCCAAATTCTCATTCTTAAAATCATCTATCAATCCAAATTTGGGCATTTTTTATCTTTCATGGGCGGAACATCCCTAAGAATTTGTTACGATTTAAAGCGTTACTCTGAGGACTTAGATTTTTGCCTCGATGAACCTTCCAAGGTCTACGACTTTTCCGAGATGATTTACTGCATTCAACGGGAGTTAAGTCTTTTAGGTTTTTCGGTCAGCACCAATGTACATCAAGACAAAACTGTTCAAAAGGCCTTCGTAAGAATTGCAGATATCGGAGAAATCCTAAGACTCAAAACATTTCGAAAAAATCAGAAGCTTCACATTAAAGTAGAGGTAGATATTCGCCCTATTCCTCTGGAAAAAGGGGAACGAGAAAGTTTCTTTGTGAATCGCTTTCAAGAAATCTTTCCCATTCTTAAGCACAATCTTCCAACCCTTTTTGCCGGAAAGATCCTTGCGATTTTACAGAGACCCTATGAGCGCGGCAGGGATTATTATGATCTCATCTGGTATTTAGGCCGTAAAACACCTGTGAACCTTGACTACCTGAATCGGGGAAGGAGCGAAAAACCCTTCACATCATGGTCAGAAGTTCTTAAAATTTTGGAAGAAAAAATAAAGACGGTTAAACCCCGCACCCTTCTTAAAGATCTCCAACCTTTCCTGGAAGATCCAAGTGAAGAACAGTGGATCTTAAAATATCAAGATCTTTTTGAGCAATTGCGTCAATGATACCGCCACTCACAACCTACCTTAAGAAAACTTTTTAGGGTTTAAACAAAAAAGGGATTTTCTTTACCTTTCTGAGATAGTCTGATAATAAATAGAACGCTATGAAGTGGAATTTTAAATCTTTACTCTCTCTTTTCATATTTCTCTTGACTTTGCCTCTGATCGCTCAAGCAAATGATCCCACCACCTACGATACTACCAGTGGGTCCTACTCTGTTGGACTAGCCCGAAGGGCCAAGAGCAGGTGGTGGGATGAAGTCCTCGAACCTATTTTTGATGGCCGTATTTGGAAAATGGCTCATGAAGATCATGATGAATCTCAGTCCATTAGAGAATATATCTTAGAGGGGGAAACGATTGACCATTGGACGGAGATTGTCACCGTTCATCAATTTAAAGACCTTCAAAATAAAACCTCACTTAAAGCGCTGATGGAAAAAATGCAAAGAGATCTTTTTCATTCTTGTCCTAGCACTCAATGGGAAATTCTGAATGAAACTTTGGAGGACCTGATTTACACTTGGCAGCTCAAAGATTGCCCAGCACAAGAGGACCAATATGAATTAGCCCGTCTCATCATAGGCAAAGAAGCTATTTATCTCATTCGCTATACACACAAGGCATCCAAAATAGATTTAGAACGTTATACGATCTGGCTCGATCTTTTAGCAGATGTTAAACTCAGTACCTACAATGATCTTTCCCCCATCGATTTTGCGGAACAATTCTCCCTTAAAAGTACGAACGCTAAATCGCAGAATGATCAAGATGGAATGAACAGAACCTAGCCATCGGAACTAAAAGAATTCTTTAATGCTTTGAAAGAGCTAAGGGTGGACTGCTGATAGGCTTTTTGACCTTCATCTGATACTGCTGCAGGGCTGTAATCAAGGTGGTGACAAACCAGTAGAGAATGAGTCCGGAGGGAAGATTATAAAAGAGAAATGTCAACATCACGGGCATAATGTATTTCATGCTTTTTTGGCTGGGATCGGTAGGGGTTGTTGCCTGTTGCCAGTACATCGTGAGGCCATTTAGAATAGGAAGAATATTGAATGAAAAAGTCCCAACATGAAAGAGGGCGTCTGGTTTGGCTAAGTCATTGATCCAGAGAAAATGAGCTCCTCTCAGTTCAATGGAGGACATCAGAACACGATAAAACGCAATAAAAATGGGAACCTGAACCAACATGGGAAGACAGCCCGCAAGAGGCCGGATATGATGCTCTTTGTAAAGAGCCATGGTCTCTTGCTGTATTTTTTTAGGATTGCTTTTGTATTTAGTTTTGATGATATCGAGTTGAGGCTTGAGCGCTTGCATTTCCTTCATGGACTTGAGGCTAATCGCGCTTAAGGGATAAAAAACAAGTTTAAGAAGAAGGGTTAGGATTATAATCGCAAGCCCGTAATTTCGAAAAAGACGATTGATTCCGTGAAGCGCAATCACCAATCCTTGAGATAGACTTCCCCAAATGCCATTAAAATCGAGAATGGCTTCTAACTGATCATTGAAAGATTTAAGAAGGTCATAATTTTTCGGACCACAAAAAATAAAAAAGCTCGATTTTTTAGTTTCACCGGGCTCAAGAACAAGATTTCCCATGCGTAACCCAGAGGTGTAATACCGTTCAAAATTTTCTTCCACTACATCCGTAATGAGTGCTGAAGCAAGAGCCCCTTCGATCGGTTTAATAACCAAAGCAAAATATTTGCTTTTCATTCCAGCCCAAGAAATCTCAAGATCTTCAACGGCATGTTCTTTAATTTTACCGATAGACTTCTTCAAATAGGCTCCATTTCCTCCCGCAAGAAAATAATCAACTTCAAGGGGATCTAGCTCTGAGCCATTTTGAGCGGATTTTTTGGAAACCTTCATGGAGCCGATAGACAAATCATATCCCCGATAGAAACGGTAAGTCTTCTTACGGGTATTTGAAAATTGAATTTCTAGATTTATCCCATAATTTTCAAGCAAGGTAAATTTTTTAAGAATTTTTATTTTTTTAGAGTGGGCTTCAAAAACAACAAAATTGGGTCCCTGCTCAGTCAGGGTGTAAGAGAGAAAAGATTTTGTTGGAAAATCACTGGTTCTAGAGATTGCTCCTGGTTGAACATTTGGATTTTGAAACTGAACCAAAGAAACGGAATCTCCTCGGATAAACGAAGACTCTTTAAGAAGAAGAGATTTAATAGAAGCCCTCAAAGTAGAAAAAGTTACTTTAACCAAAGGGGTTTCTAAGGTGATTTCTTTTTCTTCAGGCCAGGTTTCTAAGCTTTGGGAGCTTTGAGGATGAGCTAATTCTGCTTTCTCCTTCGAGGGGTTTTGAACATTCGAAGAATTTGGGACAGAAGATGTTTGATTTTGAGGAGTGGGAGGAGGCGGAAAATATTTGTGCATGAAATAGGTGTAACCGTAAAGGAGTCCTAGAGAAATGAGGACGGTCAAAATCATCCTTTTTCCTACATTGGGATCCTCATTCTCTCTTCCAAGCATATTGGACCTATTAACCACTCTTTTTTGAAAAATGCATTACTTCACAGGATCATATCCCCCACAATGAAAGGGATGACACCTTAAAATTCTTTTAATTCCTGCATAAATCCCTCGCAAAACACCTTTTTTCGCAATGCCCTCAATCCAATATTCTGAGCACGAAGGCTCATAGCGACATGCAGGCCCTAAAAACAACGAAAAATAACTCTGATAAATTCTAATCAAAAAAATAAGAAGGGTTTTCATTGATTGTTTAATGCTCTATTTTGATTGATCGTTTCCTATTTTCTTCGCGAATTCTTTCATTTCCTCAAAAATCTTTGAATAGGATGCATTCTTCTCTGGAATCGCTCGTGCAATAAAAACGAGCCATTTTTCATTTTCAAATAAATTTTTTTGACGGCGGAAGGCCTCCCTCATCCAACGCCTGACACGATTACGTCTGAGCGCTGAACCTACCTTTTTACTGGTAATAAAAGCGGCCTGTCGTTTTAATCCCTCTTTCGCCTGAAAATAGAGAATCATCGTGGGACTGACCTCTTTTTGGCCCGTTTCAATCACCCAACGGATATCTCTTGATTGATGTAAGCGCTCTTCCCTGGGAAATGAGGAGTTTTCCATCATAGGCATCTTTACTTTTTAAGAAACCGCTAAACGATATCGTCCTTTCCTACGACGACTCTTGAGAACAGCCCTGCCTCCTCGGGTCGAAGATCGCTTTAAAAAACCATGGATCCGAGCTCGTTTTAAGCGGGATGGATGGAATGTACGTTTCACGCTGATAAATCTCCTTTTAATACAACTAAATATGGGTTAACCCGAATTTCTCATCATATTTCTACTGCTCTTGGCCAATTCCGCCTTGTCTCTGGGTGCAAACTCGGTCGGCCCTGTTCAACGTACTGTAAAGTACGCTTCACACGGCCTCGATCGTGCAACCTCCACTCCAAAGTGAACTCGGGCGGTCTCGCTCAAGAAATCTGACGAGAAACCCGGGTTGAAGGGTCTCATTCTATAGACCTAAAGGCAGGGTGTCAAGAATTCGTGGAACTAATGTAAAGCCAATTTAGAAATGTCACCTTTCTACCAAAGTAAAGATAACGTACGATATCTTTCGCACATTTAGAAAAAGAGAGGAGGACTCTTGTCCTCCTCTCTTTAAACAACACCAGACATCACCTCGAATTACTTACAATTTAATTTAAAAGTGACATCATCAAAATCTGCCTCATTCTTATCGTTCTTACCCATAGCAGTACTGCGCTTCAACCATACCCTTGCCTTAACAACTTTCGCTGCTGTTGTAGAACTGGGGGTATAAGACTTCTCGACAAGCGTCCAACTTGTTGCCTTTGAAACTGCCGTTTGGAAATAAGCGACCACCTTACTCGAGCTGTCTTTGAGTTCAACCCGCGCATAGGGAAACCCTTCTGAAACAGTTCCATCCTTACAACGCATTTGAGCACTTAAAGAATAGGTTGTTGTCCCAGCAGGAATCGTTACATCCTGGTAGAAATAATCCCCTTCTACGTCTAGATAGAAGTAGCGATCCCCTGTGCTTGTTCCATCAGCTTCGATTCCAATATTACCCCCATAAGAGACCCAACTCGTATCTGCTTGATCAGCTCCACCATTTTGAATGACATTAGTACACCATGAAAAAATCAGGTAGGACTTACCTGCATAAGATCCTCCCTCATCATTGCCATACGCCCCAATTAAGAGATCTGGTCTCCCATCTCCATTCACGTCTCCTGCACTGGAGACAGAATGACCACTGTCATCATTTTCATTTTCTCCAATAAACGCATAATCCGCTAAAGAAAGATCAATGGTCTTTGAGCTTCCGAGACTCTTTGCCAAGATCAAATACGTCTTACCTGCAAGAGATCCTCCCTCATCATTTCCATACGCCCCAATCAAGAGATCTGGTCTCCCATCTCCATCCACGTCTCCCGCACCAGAGACAGAAATACCGCTATAATCATATGCATTTTCTCCAACAAACGCATAATCCGCTAAAGAAAGATCAATGGTCTTTGAGCTTCCGAGACTCTTTGCCAAAATCAAATACGTCTTACCTGCAAGAGATCCTCCCTCATCATTGCCATGCGCCCCAATCAAGAGATCTGATTTCCCGTCTCCATCCACGTCTCCTGCACTGGAAACAGATCGACCACTGTAATCATCTGCATTTTCTCCAATAAACGTATAATCCGCTAAAGAAAGATCAATGGTCTTTGAGCTTCCGAGGCTCTTTGCCAAGATCAAATACGTTTTACCTGCAAGAGATCCTCCCTCATCATTTCCATACGCCTCAATCAAGATATCCGCTTTCCCATCTCCGTCCACGTCTCCTGCACTAGAGAGAGAATAACCACTATAATCATTTTTATTTTCTCCAATAAACGTATAATCCGCTAAAGAAAGATCTATGGTCTTTGAGCTTCCGAGACTCTTTGCCAAAATCAAATACGTCTTACCTGCATCATATCCTCCCTCACTATTTTCGAACGCCCCAATCAAGATATCCGCTTTCCCATCTCCGTCCACGTCTCCTGCATCAGAGAGAGAATAACCACTTAAATCATTTTCATTTTCTCCAATAAACGCATAATCCGCTAAAGAAAGATCAATGGTCTTTGAGCTTCCGAGGCTCTTTGCCAAGATCAAATACGTCTTACCTGCATTAGGTCCTCCCGCATCATTTCCATACGCTCCAATCAAGAGATCTGATTTCCCATCTCCATCCACGTCTCCCGCACCAGAGACA
This sequence comes from Chlamydiota bacterium, assembly GCA_016178055.1. NCBI lineage: Bacteria > Pseudomonadati > Chlamydiota > Chlamydiota bacterium. Next base: position 20,299 of record JACOUC010000057.1, read on the forward strand.
GAACCACCACTTTGATCATCTTCATTTTCTCCAATAAACGCATAATCCGCTAAAGAAAGATCTATGGTATTTGAGCTTCCGAGGCTCTTTGC
>JACOUC010000058.1 GCA_016178055.1 Chlamydiota bacterium
CTTCCCTCTGGCTTCACTCGGTTCGTTGCCTCTCCAAGTGCAGAGTTCAGTTCTGAGTCGGTGGTTAGCCTTTACTCAGGCTCCTTATTTCGGCTTGCTTTTGTTGGCTTGCTTGGCGCACTGAACTTTAAACCTTAAACTCTGAACCTTATTTTCGGCCGAAAGTTAATGATAACAACAATGAAACACGATTCCGTTATCATTCGCCACTATCATCTTCTCTCTCCCCCTTAAAATATTTTAAAAGATAATGTCTCAAGGCATGACGTGAAAGGCCTAGAGCTTTGGCAGAAGCGCTGACTCGATTCTGATACTTTTGAAGAGCCCATTCAATTAACCCCTTTTCATAGGTTTCAACGGCTGACTTGAAATCAACCGTGTCAGAGAAAATCGAAGTCTGAGAAGGACTTTTCTCAGCATGTAAGAGTTCAGAAGGAAGAGACTTTTTTCGAATGATTGGATCTTTTTCTAAAATCATGGCCCGTTCAATAATATTCCTCAGTTCTCGAATATTACCTGGCCAAGAATATTGACCTAAAATTTGTAACACCTCAGAATCGACTCCTATAATATTTTTTGAATAAGAGAGATTAAATTTCTGTATAAAATGCTCAACTAATTTAGGAATATCCGCACCCCTTTCTCTTAAGGGAGGGATATAAATACTCATGACATTGAGTCGAAAGTAGAGATCCTCACGAAAAGAACCGTCCGTGATTTCTTTTTTAAGGTCTTTATTCGTTGCCGAAATGATTCGGCTGTCAGAGCTCATTAAAGAGGTTGTCCCCCCTACACGCTCAAATTTTCCATCCTCTAAAACCCTGAGAATTTTGGCTTGAAGAGACAAAGGCATATCTCCTATTTCATCTAAATAAATTGTACCCCCTCCGGCCAATTCAAATTTTCCCTTTTTCGTATAAAGAGCCCCTGTAAAAGCCCCTTTTTCATGACCAAAGAGCTCACTTTCTAACAAAGCCTCAGGAATCGCGGCACAATTGACGGGAATAAATGGTTTTAAAGAACGACTACTCAGTTCATGAATCGCCTTCGCAACGATTTCTTTTCCCGTACCACTCTCCCCTTGAACCAGTACAGTTGCTTGTGTCGGAGCTACGGTCTGAATCAACTCTCTGATCGAAACCATTTCAGGGTCTTCTCCAATAATTTCATCCAAAATTTTCCGCTCCTGAAGGGCTCCTTTCAACTGGAGATTTTCCTCATGGATTGATTTAAATTCTAAAGCCTTTCGAACTGAAAAAATAATCTCTTCAGGATCAAAAGGTTTAGCAATGTAATCAAATGCTCCCATTTTAATGGTTTCAACCGCAGATTTAGGAGTTGCATAAGCAGTAATGAGAATGATCGGCATTGTTGGATTCTTCCTTTTCACCTCCTCTAACAATTCAAGGCCGGTCATCTTTGACATTTTGAGATCTGAAATCATCAAATCAAAAGTTCTACTTCGAATCTTCTGAAGGGCTTCTTCTCCGCTCGATGCAACAAAAACATCCAGGCCCTCGTCTCGAAAAATAGCCTCGAGAGAAATCAGCATATTTTTTTCATCATCCACAATCAAAATGGCACTCATTCTACCTCTGGTTTTTTGTCGCGATGGGAAGCCGAATGGTAAAAGTACTTCCTCTTTCCTTTTTACTTTCGACTTCAACTGAACCATCATAGGTTTCAATCAAGTTTTTGACAATAGAAAGTCCAAGTCCAGTCCCTTTCTCCTTCGTCGTAAAAAAAGGATCGTAAATCTTATTGACATCAGGAAGATCCATCCCGACTCCGGTATCGGAAACAGAAACGAGAAGTGTTTCATTTTCTTCATCGAGAGAAGAAGTAAGGGTAATCAATCCCTGTCCCTCTCCCTTTTCTTGAATAGCCTCGAAGGCATTGATGATCAAATTGGAAAAAATCTGCCTCAGATGTCCTTCATCAAAAAAAAGGAAAGGTAGATCTTTTTGATACTGCTTCTTAATATGAATGTTAGGGAAAGTGGTCTCAGGATGAATTTCATGGATCGCGCTATCCAGTACTTGATTAATATTTAATTTGGTCAATTTTGCATTCGACCATTTAGAATAATCCATGATTTGACTCAAAATACGATCGGACCTGTGAATTTCTTCTCGAATAATGGTGACATGTTGCTTAACATCCGATAATTCATCCGTAACATGCTTTTCGAGATAATAAGCCGCATTATTGATAATGGTGAGAGGATTTTTAAGGCCATGAGCAATTTCTCCGGCCAACCGCCGAATGGCATGAATTTTTTCCCGCCTTAAATGAAATTCTCTCTCTTCTTCATCTTTAAGCACCCGCTGTTGAATAAGCGCATAAATTCCCCAACAGCAAATAGAAACCAAGAGTAAGACAATGATTCTCAAGTAAAAAATTTCTTGAAGGAAAAGTTCTGTTTCGCGTTCCCCCACATAAACCGCTCCCGCATAAAAAATACAAAAGGCAAGATTGATGATTCCTTGAACTCGAATTTTAGGGAAATTAATGGCATTTCGAATCATCAATCCTGTATAAAACCAGTAAATCGGACTTTCAAGGCCTCCGGTCAATGGAATTAAAAAACTTAAATAAAGATTATCAATAATGGAAAGAAAAAAGGCGGCTGTTTTAATTGATAAATCGCCCCATTTTCTAGCTTGAGCCCATGTCAAAACAACAAAGAAAATGGCATTGGCCATTAAATAGAGGCCCGCTTGATAAAACAAAAAACTTTTTGAAAAAAGATGCGTGGTATCTTGACTTCCAGACCCAAAAAAGAGAAAAGAAAAGAAGAGAAGAGCCGCTTTGATCGGCATCATGATCATTTTTTCAACAATCAAAATTCTTCGAATTTGACGATTTTTAGTTTCCATTGAAGTAAGAATCCGAGTGATTATTTTTCAGAAAAGAAGGTTATCATTTTACGGACTAAATATTTTGCTAACTTTTTCTTTGTCCATAATCGAGTGGGAACTTTCATGGTTGAAGGTTCAAGAATTAAAAATTCAATTTTATTAGCCTCAAAACCACGGTCTTGAAAACCTACGCAATTAGCCACTATTAAATCCAAATTTTTTCCGAGCATCTTTTCCCGAGCATTTTCAAAAAGACGTTCGGTCTGGGCAGCAAAACCCACAAGCATTTTTTTCCCCTTATGATTTCCGGCCCAAGCTAAAATATCTGGATTAGAAATAAGTTCTACAATTCTAGAACATCCTTCTTTTTTTATTTTATGGGGAGAATAACTTTTCGGACGAAAATCCGAAACCGCTGCCGTCATCATCAGGACATCACAATCTCGAAAATTTGCTTGAAGGACTTTGAACATTTCTCTGGCTGAAACGACATGAAGGGTTTTAACCGGTAAAGGTTTTAGAGAGGTTGGGCCTGAAATCAAAAGAACGGAACAACCCAATCTCCAAGCTTCTTCAGCAATGAGATAACCCATTTTGCCACTCGAGGGATTGCTGATAAAACGGGTTGGATCTAAATACTCACGTGTGGGGCCTGCGGTGACAAGAATACGCGGAAGGCTTTTTCTCATATGAATTAAATCATTTTCATTGATATCATCATAAGCTTTGTCCGCCCAAGTGAACGAAAAGAGTCCACCGCCAACAGTCGACGGTCAACAGTAAAGGTCTTTATTTCTATGGACTGTAGACCATAGACCATGGACTAATTCCATATATTAATTTGATATCCTTTTCTGAACCTCTTTTAAAATGGCTTCTAACGAAGCCAGTCTTCCCACTCCCTCATAACCACAAGCAAGATAACCTACTTCAGGATTAACAAAAAAGTATCCATGAGATTTTAATTTTTGAATATTTTCCTGAACAATTGGATTCTCGTACATTTGATCATTCATCGCAGGAGCAAAAATCACAGGTTTCCTCGTCGCCATCATAGTGGTTGTAATGACATCATCGGCAATCCCGCTTGCAACCTTTCCTATAATATTTGCTGTAGCCGGAGCCACCACCACCAAATCCGCCCAGTGGGCCATTTGAGTATGCATCATACTGGCAAAGTCCTCTTCATCAAGCACACTCTGAATTACAGAATGACCCGAAAGAGTTTTAAGCGTCAGAGGCGTCACGAAATGGAGTGCATGTTGAGTCAAAAGGACATAGACTGAAGCCCCTTCAGTCACTAAGGTTCGTATAAGCTCGCAGGATTTATAAGCAGCAATAGAACCACAAATCCCTACCAGAATTTTTTTTCCTTTTAAAGTCTCTTTAGACCTCATGCTTCACCTTTTAAGATTGAATGTTGCAATTTTTCAATGAAAGGTTTTTGACGGGAAGTACGATGTTTTTCTGCAATCATGATCGATCGAATTTTCTCAACGGTTACATCAATATTATCATTAACAACCGCATAATCATAATTGAGAATACACTTTAATTCACGGCGAGCTTCATTTAAGCGAATCATAATCTGGCTTTCGCTATCTGTTTTACGACTATAAAGCCTTCCTTTCAAGGTTTCAAGAGAAGGGGGCAGAATAAAAATAAGAACCGATGGCCGTTGAGACCGGACCTGCAAGGCCCCTTGGGTATCAATATCTAAAAGAACATCTTGCCCTCGATCAATGGCTTCATCAATCTCTTTGGCAGGGGTCCCGTAGGAATACTGAAAGACTTGAGCATGTTCTAGAAATTCATTCTTCTCTCTTCTTCTTTCAAACTCTTCTGGACTGATAAAAGAGTAATCTTTGCCATCCACTTCTCCGACTCGTGGCTTTCGAGTCGTGCAAGAAACAGAAAAATAGAGATCCGGTACGAGCTCAAGAAGCCGTGTACGAACAGTCGTCTTTCCTCCCCCCGAAGGAGATGAAAGAATCAGAAGTAAACCATTAAGTGATTTTGACTGATGCATTTACGTTTTTTGAACGAAACCTCATTCAATATTTTGAACTTGCTCTCTGATCTTCTCAAGCTCATTTCGGATTTCGACAGTAAGTTTAGAAATATCTAAATCATTGGCCTTGGAGGCAATGGTGGTGACTTCTCTATTCATTTCCTGAGTTAAAAAATCTAGAAGTCGTCCAATCGGCTCATGATTCGTCTCAACCGCTTTAAAGAATTGATCAAAGTGACTGAGTAAACGGACAATTTCTTCTGTAATATCAAGCCGCTCCGCCATGAGAGCCACCTCTCTTAAAATTCGTTCCTCGTTGGCATGATTTTCTAAAAGAAGATCTGAAAGCTTCTTCCTTAATTTTGCCTCATAGCGCTGAAGTGCCAAAGGCGCAAGCGATTGAATTTCCCTCACCTTCACTTCCATCATGCTCAGACGCTTAAGAATATCCTGAGCCAAAGCGGCCCCTTCCTGATGACGCATTTTCGAAAGCTCGTCAAGCGCCCTATTCACAGTTTCAAAGACAATGGTTTTCATCTCATCCAAATCAATCGAGGGTTTTTCAATCGATAAAATATCTTTATGCGAAAGCATATCTTTTAATGTGACTTCGTCTTTGAGTTCTAACTCATCACATAAGGTTTGAAGAGCCTCGACATATTTCTTAGCTAAATCCAGATCAATTGAAAATTCTATCGTATCTCTAGATTGCTGAACATCAATGTGGAGCTGTAACCTCCCTCGCTTTACAAATTGGGAGGCAATGTTTTTTAATTCTTGTTCGAGCGAAGATAATTCTTTGGGAAGGCCCATTGATATTTCTAAATAGCGTCGATTGGTCGTGGAGACCTCAACCACAACACTACCCATCTTATTCTTTTTTTCAGCCCGCCCATAACCCGTCATGCTTTTAATCATAATCACCCCACGTTTAAACAGTCAGGAGTAGAAAGTAAGTAGTAAGTAGAAACCGACTTGCTTCTTACTATATTACTGTATTTATCCTACTTACTACCTACTACTTACTACTTACTACTTACTACTTACTACTTACTTTCTACTGTTTTTTGCTACCTACTACCTACTTCTTACTACTTACTGTTTTATTTTCTGGCTTCCGGGTTTCACCACTGGAACCCCTTTCTCACACAAGGGACACTGATTTTTTTCATAGGTTGGGAAATCAACCTGAGCTAGAGATTTCAAAGGGAATGGAAAATGAAATTCCCCGCCCGTGCGATCCATCAGACTCGCGAAACCCACAACTTTAGCCCCTAAATTCTGACATAAATCAAATAATTCTAATATAGATCCACCGGTTGTGACAACATCTTCTACCAAAAGAACATTTTCATCTTTTTCAATCTGAAAACCCCGTCTGAGCTCTAGAACGGCCTCTTTCCTCTCTGCATAAATGGCCTGGACTCCCAGAACTCTTGCAGTTTCATAAGCAATGATAATTCCACCCATCGCAGGTCCTACGACCTTGTCAATTCTTTGCCCTTGGAAAGGATGTATCAGTTCCACGCAAAGCCGATGGGTTAAATCTGGGTCTTGAAGAACGCGTGCGCATTGAAGATAAAAAGGGCTATGCCAAGTTGAAGCCAGTTCAAAGTGACCCTCTAACAAAGCTGCTCTCTCTCTGAAAAGTTTTAAGAGAACATCAGAATCCATACAAATCCCTTTTTTTTTATCAATTTTCAATTATCAATTTTCAATTTTTCATTTTCATTTAACGAACTCATCTTACCTCTGACAGAATCTTTTCAAACATCTCACGAGGCCGAGCAGCCTCATATATAGGCCTTCCAATCACAAGAAAATCGGCTCCTCTTTTAAGAGCTTCTCCAACCGTAAGCGTTCTTTTTTGATCCGCTTTCACATCATCAGCCATCCGAATTCCAGGACAAACAATTTTAAGATCATTCCCCACCACCTCTCGAATTCTTTCAATCTCATGGGCTGAGGCAACGATCCCATCTAGACCACACTCTCTTGCTAGCCCTGCAAGATTCGAAACCCACTCTTCCAAAGGAAGAGGAATTCTCAAATCCCTTTTCAAAACATTTTGATCAATACTCGTTAAGACACTGATCCCCAAAACCATCGGTTTTAAAACACCCATTTTTGATGCCGCTTCATGGGTTCTCTTAACGGATGCTTTGAGCATATCAGCGCCGCCCGACAAATGGACGGTGAACATCTTTAATCCCCAAGGGATCACTCCTTCAATAGCCTCGGCCACTGTATTAGGAATGTCATGAAATTTAAAATCTAGAAAAATTTCTAAATTTCTCTTCTTTACCAACTGAATGAGTGGCTCCCCCAAACGGTAAAAAGAAGCGGATCCGATCTTCACGACCTTGAGACAATCTTTTAATTCATCCAAAACAAATTCACATTTTTTAAGATCAGGAAGATCAAGCGCAAGAATGATTTTTTCACAGATTTCTTTCATTGATTCACCTTCAAAGACCCTGTAATTTCTGATATTTTTTTGAAATTAAATTTCTCCATATATTTCTTTAATCCATCGAGAATTTTAAGGGGAGTCAAAGGATTATAAAAATTAGCCGTACCAATGGAAATGGCTGTGGCTCCAGCCATTAAAAACTCTAGGGCATCTTCAACCGTTGCAATCCCTCCCATTCCTAAAATGGGGATATCCAGCTTTGAATGTACTTCATAAACCATTCGAAGAGCAATGGGTTTGATGGCAGGCCCCGAAAGCCCACCTGTAATAGATTTTAATACAGGTTGTCTCCTCTCAACATCAATGGCCATCCCGACCAAAGTATTCACCATCGAAATTCCATCGGCACCTGCGGCCTCGACTGCCTCGGCCATCGGAACAATATCCGTTACATTGGGAGAAAGCTTGGTCAAAACACCTCTTGAAAAAGCCTTTCTGACTCGCGAGGTCACCTCATAAATTTTATCGGGTTTCGAACCAAAATGAATCCCTCCCTCTTTGACATTCGGGCAAGAAAGATTAATCTCTAGAGCAGCCACTTCTTGAATAGGTTCTAAACGCTTTGCTAATTCCTCATATTCTTCATCAGAAACACCATTGATATTGGCAATGACTTGCGTATCAAATTTTTTCAAGAATGGAATTTTTTTCTCGATAAAAGTATCCACTCCTACATTTTGAAGTCCAATCGAATTGAGCATTCCGGAGGGCGTTTCGACAATTCGCTGAGGCGGATTTCCCTTGCGAGGCTTGAGGGTCAGTCCCTTCACCGCAATCCCTCCTAATTGATTAAGATCAACCAGCTCACTAAACTCCTCTCCATAGCCATACGTTCCTGAAGCTACAGTGACAGGATTTTTAAGTTTAAGACGCCCTAATTGAACCGAAAGATTCATAGTTTTTCCTACCTCACCACACCATTTCATCCGCCATAAACACAGGGCCTTCACGGCAAACACGCTTGTAATAACTCGCCTTCCCGTCATGACATTCTACAACGCACCCCATACAAGTTCCAAGACCACAACCCATATATTCTTCAAAAGCAACCTGACATCGCAAATGATTTTCGCGAGAGATCTGGGCCACTTTCGCTTCCATCAGACGAGGGCCGCAGGTGAAAAGCTCGATCGTCGTGCGTGGACCCTGATTCAATTCTTTTCTCAAAACATCCGTCACAAATCCCTTTTCACCTAAACTTCCATCCTCTGTGACAAAAGTCACGGAACATCCTAATTCTTCAAATTCATTTTTTAGAATGGCATGATCACTCGTTTTAATTCCAAAAAAAAGTTTCATTTTAATATTCTTTGGTGAGCGCTGAGCCAAAAATAAAAATGGAGCCACGCCAACGCCTCCTGCAACCCAAAGCCATTCATTAGTCTGTGTCGGGCGAAAACCATTTCCTAACGGGCCCCAGGCATAAACGCTATCACCTGGTTTTAATCTCGAAATTTCACGAGAGCCTTTTCCATAAATTTTATAAAGAAAGGATAATTTTGAACCATCCACTCTGAAAATACTGTAGGGACGCCCCAAAAGAATACTGCCCTTTTCAGGTTTGATCATGACAAATTGGCCCGGCTGGGCAAGACTTGCCATTTTAGAATGTTCGAAAGTGAGGACAAAATGATTGGGGGCCACTTCATGATTAGTCATCAGAGAAACGTGGTCGTAGAAGATCGGTGTTCTCTCAGACATGAACATCCCTCAAAACGTGAGACGCCTTCGAGCGTCCCATTTGATGAAATTCCTGAAGCGATTGAACACAAATTCCCTTCTTCAATAAAGCTTCTATCGCATTTACCGTCGCAGCAGCTCCCTGCAAAGTTGTCACTACAGGAATATGGTGTGAGGTTGCTGTGACTCTAATTAATTTTTCATCTTCCTTGGGGCCTTTCCCTCGAGGGGTATTAATCACCAAGTGAATCTCCTGATTTTTCATCAAATCAAGAACATTCGGACGTCCTTCCTGAATTTTAAAAAGTTCTCGAACAGGAATACCATTGTTTCTTAAAATTTTGGCTGTGCCGGATGTAGATACAATTTGAAATCCCAAATCTGAAAATCTTTTTGAGATATGAACCATATCTCGCTTATCTTGATTTTTGACACTGACAAAAATATTTCCCTTTAAGGGCAGTTTCTGGCCCGCCGCCAGCTGAGCCTTGGCAAATGCACTTCCAAAATCTTCATCAATCCCCATGACCTCCCCCGTGGATTTCATCTCGGGTCCTAAAAGAATATCCACACCTGGAAAACGCACAAAAGGAAGAACAGCCTCTTTGACACAAAAATGATTAATCTTTACTTCCTGAGTATAATTCAGTGACTTTAAACTTTGACCGGCCATGACTTTCGTCGCCAATTTGGCCAGAGGAACTCCAATAGCCTTACTGACAAAGGGAACCGTTCGGGAGGCGCGGGGATTGACCTCTAAAACATATACACGGTCATTTTTAATCGCAAACTGAATATTCATCAAACCAATGACATGAAGCCCAAGGGCCAAGCGATAAGTGGTCTGACGAATCTCATCCATTAAATCATTGGAAAGAGAAAAGGGAGGAATGGCACATGCACTGTCCCCCGAGTGAATCCCGGCCTCCTCAATATGCTCCATGATCGCCCCTATTACAACAGTATCACCATCCGAAATTGCATCCACATCCACTTCAATGGCGTCCTCCAGAAATTTATCAACTAAGATGGGCCTTTCGCAAGAGGCCTCCACCGCCCGAGACATGTAATTACGAAGGCTCGTCTCATCATAAACAAGTTCCATCGCTCTCCCGCCCAAAACATACGAGGGTCTAACCAGAACCGGATAGCCAATTTCATTTGCAATTTGAACAGCCTCATCGACACCGACAGCTGTTCCGCTATTAGGCTGGCGAAGTTCAAGCCGTTCAATTAAATCCTTAAAAAGTTTGCGATCCTCAGCCACATCAATACTCTCAGGAGAAGTACCAATAATCTTCGCTCCCTCAGCTTTCAGTCCCCATGCAAGATTAAGTGGCGTCTGCCCTCCAAATTGGACAATGATGCCATCACATTCCTCTTTTTCATAAATCGCCATCACGTCTTCCAACGTCAAAGGCTCAAAATAAAGTTTGTCCGAAGTGTCATAGTCCGTACTGACCGTTTCGGGATTCGAATTGACCATAATAGTCTCGTACCCCTCTTCTTTAAGGGCAAAGGCAGCGTGAACACAGCAATAATCAAATTCAATTCCCTGACCAATACGATTGGGCCCCCCTCCTAAAATCATAATCTTTTTCTTTCGCTTCTCGCAATGAACCTCATCTTCAAACTCGTAGGTGGAATAATAATAAGGGGTATAGGCTTCGAATTCCGCCGCACAGGTATCTACCAATTTGAAACTGGGTTTGATCCCTTTTGCCTTTCTTATTTTTCTTATCTCGATCTCCTTCATTCCAAAAAGATAGGCCAGCTGAGCATCGGAAAAACCATCGCTTTTGGCCTGAAATAATTCTTGAGTCGAAATCTGATCAAAGGCCACGCCCTTTCGATGTAAAGCCTTTAAGTGATGCCCTTTTTTTACTATTTCTTCAATGTGAAGAAGAAACCACCGGTCTATTTTCGTCATCCCATAAATTTCCTCTGCACTCATTCCCTTTTCAAAAGCAGCCTTGATGAAAAATATGCGGTTGGCATTGGGGAGAATTAACCCCTTACGAATTTCATCGATGGAATCATCTTTATCCTTTCCATCAAAACCCAATCCCTTTCGTCCAATCTCTAAAGATCGCAGGGCCTTTTGCAACGACTCTTTAAAGGTCCGTCCAATCGCCATCACCTCTCCCACCGACTTCATTTGAGTGGTTAAAGTGGGATCAGCCCCCGGAAATTTTTCAAATGTAAACCGAGGGATTTTGACTACACAATAATCAATGGTAGGCTCGAAACAGGCGGGTGTTTCCTTGGTAATATCGTTTGAGATTTCATCCAGAGTATAACCCACGGCCAATTTTGCAGCAATCTTGGCAATAGGAAAACCTGTCGCCTTCGAGGCCAAAGCGGAACTCCTTGAAACACGAGGATTCATCTCAATGGCAAGCATTCTGCCATCTTGAGGGTTCATCGCAAACTGAATATTAGATCCCCCCGTTTCAACCCCAATCTCGCGAATGACCGCAATCGCAGCATTTCTCATCTTTTGATATTCTTTATCCGTCAAAGTCTGAATCGGAGCCACAGTAATACTGTCCCCCGTATGAACCCCCATGGGATCAAAATTTTCAATGGAACAAATGATGACCACATTATCATTTTTATCCCTGATCACTTCCAACTCAAATTCTTTCCATCCAATGACTGATTCCTCAACGAGAATCTGGCTCACAGGGCTATATTCCAAACCTCGTGCAGCAATGATTTCAAATTCTTCAACATTATAACCAATCCCACCTCCCGATCCTCCTAAAGTGAAACTGGGCCGAATGATCAAAGGATAAGACCCAATTTCTTTGGCGACTTGCCGTGCCTCTTCAAGCGTGGTCGCAAATCCAGAACGAGGGACCTCTAAACCAATTTTAATCATGGCCTTTTTAAAAAGCTCACGATCCTCCGCCTTTTTAATGGCCTCATAATTGGCCCCGATCATTTGAACGTCATATCTAGCCAAAAGACCCTTTTCAAAAAGTTCTACCGCCACATTCAAAGCCGTCTGTCCACCCAAAGTGGGAAGAATGGCATCAGGCCTTTCTCTTTCTATAATCTTTTCCGCAACTTCCGCAGTCACAGGCTCAACATACGTCCTGTCGGCAAACTCAGGGTCCGTCATAATCGTTGCAGGATTGGAGTTCACCAAAACCACCCCAAACCCGTCTTCTCTTAAAGCTTTACAGGCTTGGGTTCCTGAATAATCAAACTCGCACCCCTGCCCAATCACAATCGGGCCGCTACCGATAATAAGAATTTTTTTAATGTCTGTTCGACGTGGCATACACTCTCTCCAAAGAATTCGCAGTCCAGTTTTAAATCAAAATTAAACATCAAACAGCAAAATGACAGATCAAAATTTAAAATTTTCCAGCACCCTGCAAGGAATCATTTTTAATTTTTACATTGTCATTTTGATTTTTGGTTTTTGATTCTTGATTTTCAATAAGTCCTTCTCCAAAGGGCACAAATGACATAACGGCTTTTTTCTACAAAAATTTTTCCCAACATTGACGATGAGGGCATGCAATTCATTGTATATCTTTAGACTTTTTGGCAAAGCGCTTTCGAAAATACTTTTTACATCCTCATAAAGCGCATTTTCATGGATAAATCCATGACGGGAAAAAATTCTCTTGGTATAAGCATCCACCACAAAACTTTTTCGACCGAGGGCATAAAGCAAGATACTATCGGCTGTTTCTGGCCCTATACCATACACCTCTAATAATTCTTTTCTTAAATCCGCCGTCTTCTCTTTTTTAAGCTCTTCAAGCCTTCCGCCACAACGTTGATAGAGCCAGTTTAAAAAAGCCTTAAGCCTCTTAGCTTTTAAATTAAAATAACCCGAGGGTCTGATCCACCTTGCAATCTTATGACTTGAGACCTTCCTCATTGCCTCAAAGGAAAGCGACGCTTCTTTTTTAATATTTCCAATTGCCTTCTCCACATTCGTCCAGGCCGTATTCTGAGTCAAAATAGCCCCCACCACAACCTCAAAAGGTGTATCCCCCGGCCACCAGTGTTGAGGGCCTAGCTTGCGATAGAGCATTTGATAGATATTAAATAAATCACTTTCTTTTCTCAAACATATTGTGCCCATAGCAATTCCAATGATCCTTCGAGATCATCGTGTACTATGAAAGTTCTTTTTTTGTAGTCGCCCGATTTATCGGGCAAATCCATGCAAGGGTCAAGAGACGGCTCCATAAATGGGGCGACTACAAAATGAGCCTCACTTTCATAGCAAATTCAAAATCCAAAAATCAAAATGCAAAATGACAACCCAAAATCTAAAATGTTTCCCTTCCCCTGCGTTATAAAATTTTTGGATTTTAATTTGTCATTTTGATTTTTGATATTTGATATTTGATTTTTCTTCCTCCATCATTTCCCTAAAACTCTCAAAAAGATACAGCGAATCATGAGGACCTGGACTCGCCTCTGGATGATACTGAACGGAAAAAATGGGAAATTTTTTATGGCGCATCCCTTCCACTGTTTTATCATTCAAATTAATATGGGTCAGCTCTACTTCTTCAGGATTAAGCGTTCCCATATCCACCGCAAAACCATGATTTTGAGAAGTGATAGCGACTTTTCTACTGATTAAATCCATCACAGGCTGATTGGCCCCACGATGCCCAAATTTTAACTTGTAGGTTTTTCCTCCATAAGCCAAACCTAAAATTTGATGCCCTAAACAAATCCCAAAAACAGGAAGTTTACCTAAAAGTTTTCGAACCGTACCGATCCCATAGGTCACAGCGGCAGGATCCCCCGGCCCATTCGACAAAAAAAGGCCATCAGGTTTATGAGAAAGAATTTCTTCAGAAGATGCAGTTGCTGAAACCACCTGAATTTGACAACCGACTGATTCTAAACAGCGCAAAATATTGGTTTTAATTCCGAAGTCTACTGCAACGACTTTATATTGACCCTTCTCGTTATAAGAATAGGATTTTGGGGTCGTTACAACCTTGACTAAATCTTGGCCGGTCATTCCAGGTACCGATTTTAATTTTTCAAAAAGCTTTTTCTTGTCAAAATTTTTTGTAGAAATGATCCCCATCATGGCCCCTCGCATTCTTAAAATACGGGTCAGAGCCCGTGTGTCTATATTCTCAATCCCAATGATGCCATGTTTTTTTAAATAATCACCTAAGCCCTGTGTCGACCTCCAATTACTGGGAATTCGGCATAACTCCCGAATAATAAACGCCTCTACCTGCGGGGACTTTGATTCCACATCTTCTTCATTCACCCCATAATTTCCAATCAAAGGATAAGTCATCGCCACCATCTGGCCTTTATAAGAAGGGTCCGTCAGAATCTCTTGATAACCCGTCATACTGGTATTAAAAACGACTTCTGCCGTTTTTTCACCTGTTGAGCCGAAAGAACTTCCTTCAAAGGCCGTTCCATCTTCTAAAACCAAAATTGCTTTTATTTTTGATATTTGCAATGTCATTTTGATTTTTGATCTTTGATTTTTGATATTACTTCTCCATCCCTCATCACCACACGCCCCCCCACAATCGTCCCAACCGCCTTTCCCTTCAACTTTATTTCCCTAAACGGAGAATTCTTGCTCTTCGATTCAAAAGGAATTTCTCCTACACTCCATTCCTTTCCCAAATCAAGAATCGTAACATCTCCATTTTCTCCTACCCTCAGATTTCCACCCGGTAGATTTAGAATTTGGGCGGGGCGGCAAGACATTTTATCAATCCACTTAGAAAGCGTTAAAATTCCTGGATGAACCAAATGATTAAGCCCTAAACCTACCGAGGTTTCAAGTCCAATAATGCCAAAAGGAGCCATATCAAACTCCACTTCTTTTTCGACCTCCTGATGAGGGGCATGATCCGTCGCAATCGCATCCAAGGTGCCATCCTTCAATCCCTCTTGAATTGCCTTCACATCCTCCCTTGTTCTTAAAGGTGGATTCATTTTAAACTCTGTTCGATAAGAAGTCATTTCTTCATCCGACAAACTAAAATAATGAGGAGCCGTCTCTGCCGTCACAGGAAGCCCTTTGGCCTTCGCCCAACGGACAAGATCAACTGATCCACGCGTACTTAAATGTGCCAGATGAACCGGTATTTGGGTATATTGACTCATCAGAATATCTCGCATAACCATCACTTCTTCCGCTACACTCGGGATCCCTGTGAGTCCTAACAAAGTGGACATGTACCCCTCATTCATCACTCCCTGTTGCGAGAGATTTTTATCTTCGCAGTGATCAATCACCTTAAGACCAAACATGTGGGCATATTCCATTACCCTTCTCATCATATAAGCATCATAAATAGGTTCACCATCATCACTGATCGCAATCACACCGGCTTTTTTAAGATGCCCAATTTCCGTCATTACTTTACCTTCACGGCCTCGCGTTGCGGCTCCTATGGGATAAACCCTTATCAAATTTCCTTCCTTAGCCTTTAAAAGAACAAAGCCAACCGTTCCTGGTTCATCCATGGCTGGCTCGGTATTGGGCATACAGCAAACAGCCGTAAAACCTCCCATGGCAGCCGATCTCATCCCCGTCAGAATCGTCTCTTTATGCTCGAAACCCGGCTCGCGAAAATGGACATGAAGGTCAATAAAACCAGGGGCCACAATTTTTCCTCGAGCATCAAATATTTCAACTTCACCCGCTGAAATATTTTTCGCGATCTTCTGAATCTTTCCATTTTCAATCAAAAGATCTAAAACCTCATCTATATTTTGAGAGGGATCGACGATGCGACCCTTTTGAATTAAGAGTGATGTTGACATATTGTCCTTTAAATCAAAAATCAAAACGCAAAAATCAAAATGAATCCCTATTGCACAAGCGCTGAAAACTTTTTGATTTTTGATATGTCATTTTAAATTTTGAAATTTGATTTTTGATATTACTTATTCCCCTCCGCCTGCTACTAAAAATAAAACCGCCATCCTTACCGCCAACCCATTGGTCACTTGATCCAAAATGACCGACTGGGGACCATCCGCAACTTCGCTTGCCAACTCAATTCCACGATTAATGGGGCCCGGATGCATAATCAAACAATCAGGTTTTGTATTTTTTAGACGTTGAATGCTCATCCCATAATTTTCAGAATATTCTCGAAGAGAAGGAAATAAATTCTTTTTTTGCCGTTCACTCTGAATTCTTAAAAACATGAGTACGTCCGCTTCAGGAATGACATCATCGAGTCGATGCGACACGGAAACCCCGAGTCTCTCAATTTCTTTTGGAATCAGGGTCCGAGGCCCAACCACTTGAACGTTCATTCTTAATTTTGTCATCCCAAAAATATTGGAGCGGGCCACACGACTATGCAAAATATCTCCGACAATCACGACCTTCAAACCTTCTAATGTTTTCTTTTTCTCTAAAATTGTAAAGAGGTCAACGAGAGCCTGTGTAGGATGCTCATGAGATCCATCCCCCGCATTGACCACCGAAGCCTCGAGATAACGTGAAATCAAATGAGGAACGCCCGAGCACTCATGTCTCACAATCATGCAATCTACTTTCAGTGCTTCCAAATTCCGAACCGTATCCTTAAGGGATTCCCCTTTCACCACACTGCTTGCTATAGCCGTAATACTCAAGGTGTCCGCACTGAGTCTTTTCGCAGCCAATTCAAAAGAGGTCCGAGTTCGAGTACTAGGCTCAAAAAAAACGGTCGCGATCGTTTTCCCTCGAAGGGCAGGAACTTTTTTAATCGGCCGAATCGAAATATCTTTAAAAGACTCTGCTGTCTTTAAGATGTATTCAATCTCTTCTTGAGAGAGATCTTCCAAACCTAAAAGATGTTTACGATTCCATTTCATATTTGCCTCTTATCCTTCTCTTCTTACCCTTATCGTTTAACGATGATCCCTATCTTAATTCAACTTCATCTTTTCCATCGACCTCTGTCAAAAAAAGCTGAATCTCTTCTTTAAGCGAAGTAGGAACATTTTTTCCCACATAATCAGGACGAATGGGGAGTTCCCGATGTCCTCGATCAATTAAAACAGCCAACTGAATCCGCTCAGGCCGGCCAAAATCCATCAGTTCATCAATTGCCGCTCGAATCGTTCTGCCTGAAAAAAGGACATCGTCCACCAAAATGATATTTTTCCCATTAAGATCAAACGAAATCTCTGTTTTTTGAACCTTGATTTCAGCCCCTTTTTGGTTAAGATCATCCCGATAAAGACTAATATCCAAGTACCCCATGGGAATTTTAATACCTTCAATTGTCGATAAATTTTTTTGAATCCGCTTGGCCAAATGTGTGCCACGCGTCTGAATTCCAATTAAAACCAAATTGGACAAGTCCTTATTTCGCTCTAAAATTTCATGAGAAATTCTCATCAGCGTTCGACTCAGCGTTTGAGCATCCATCAACTTTGATTTTTCCATGCCCACCTCTATAACCGTTAGTATTTAGTTATTTTCATAGTTGTCACCATAAACAATTTGTCCACCCGATGTGGATGAAAATGAGTCCATGGTCCACGGTCTACAGTCCATAGAAAATAAATAGTTCATTTAGAACTGTCGACCATTGACTGTCGACTGTGGACTCGTTTTGATAGCTATTTTTGGGCATAAAAAAAGCCCTCTTTTCAAGTACAAAGGGCTCGCTGTATTTAATGATTGAATCTCCTTTCCTAACCTCACAGGGCTAGAATTAAAAGGTTTTCTCTACTATAGATATCATCATCATGAATGTCAAACATTTTATATTTTTTGGGTTTAATTTTGTGGCGTCATGCCACGTTTTCACATATTCTAGAGGCTTATGAATGAGACTCAAAACTACTATCGATCCTTTTCAAAATTCCTCAAAGAGCAATTTGGGGTTCCGGTCTATAAAATCACATTAGACGCGGGGTTCACTTGCCCAAATCGAGATGGGAAGCTCGCAATAGGGGGTTGTACTTACTGCGATTTAGATGGCTCTGGCCCGGGGCAAGAAAGGGCCCTTTTAGGGATTCGTCAGCAGCTTGAAGACGGTAAACACTTCATGAAGAAACGCTTTGGCGCCGAGAAGTTTATCGCCTATTTTCAAGCTTACACAGGGACTTATACCGAACCGGATCAATTAAAAAAACTTCTAGACGAAGCATTGGCAGTTGAAGATATTGTCGGTTTAGATGTCGCCACACGGCCCGATTGTCTCCCCCCTCATATTGTAGGACTTCTCCAAGAATACAATCAAAAAACCTATTTCTGGTTGGAGTTGGGCCTTCAAACGACAAATGATGAAGTCCTGAAACGCGTGAATCGAGGGCATGACTCAGCATCCTTTGTAGAAGCTGCTCAATTCATGAAGCGCTTGGGATTCAGAATTTGCGCCCATATGATTTTTGGCCTTCCTGGCGATGACTGGGATCACATGGTTAGAAAAGCGACAAAGCTACTCACCGAACTCAATGTCGATGCCGTCAAGCTCCATCACTTACATATTTTGCGTGGTGCCCCCATGGAAAATCAGTGGAAAAAAGGGCTCATCTCAGTCCTTGAGTTGGATGAATACGCAAAACTCGTCGTAGATTTTCTTGAACGTGTTCCAGAGACCATGATCGTTCAGCGCCTGGCCGGAAGCTCTACTTCCGGAAAATTACTGGCTCCGTCCTGGACCCTTGAGAAAGCAAAAATTATTCAAACGATTGAAAAGGAATTTGAAAGAAGAGGGTCTCATCAAGGGAAGCTATCCTCCATCTTTGAAAGTAATCCCCACATCTAAAAGAAAATAAGGAGAAAAATCATGTTCAGAAAAATTAAAGAAAAGGTACAACAATTTAAAGAGATGCGTCGCCTCATGAAAGACGACCATTTTAAAGAAATGAGGAGTCACCCAAAAATGAAGGAGCTTTTAAAAGATCCTGAATTTAAGAAACTCTCTAAAACACAAGACATGGCAAAAATTGCGACTCATCCCAAATTTGCCTCCATCATGAAAGATCCTTCCCTCATGAAATTCATGAAAGAAATCAAACCGCCTGAAGAGTTAAAGCAAACGGAGGATTACAAAACACTCATGAATAATCCAAAAGTCAAAAGAATGATGAGCGATCCCCTTTTTCAAAAACTCGCAAGCTCGGGGAATGTTTCAAAAATTTTTACCCATCCCAAATTTGCATCGGTGATGAATGATCCAGAAATTGCAAAGCTGTTTTCAAAGATGAATGGATAAAGGGAAGACATACTTCTTCTTGGAAGGAATAGACTTTTCTTTCATCAGGAGTGAGAGAAACAACTTCATTAAGCTCGTCTCTTCAAATCCTGAGTCGAAAACACAAACTTGCGATCAAATTGAGGCTTATTAGACCTTCCCATATCCCGATTCATTTTAATATCGGTCGAGATTGCCTTGTCATTGTTCCCAAGTTCACTCTTGAGAAGGCTCAAAAAATCCTGCCCCGTCTCCTGCTGCGCCATACTCAGTTGAGAGAAAGTCAGCATGAAAGCAAACATCGTACTTATCACATACGCTTTCATTTTTCCTCTTCTTTCTCCCCCTCTTCCTTCACCTACGCTCGTTAATAGAGCATAGGCCATGCCCTATTAGCTTCTGATTGATTATAAATTCTTAACAGCTTGGTTATCAATGAGATACATATCATCTTAATTAGAGGATAAATATTATGGATGAACTCATTACCTCACATATTTGTGAATTAATGAGAGACTGTTCAACTTTGTTCATCGGTGTTCGGTCATCGGTCTTCGGTCTTCGATCTTCGAACACCTATCACCGATCACCTGTCTTTATTGACTGAAAACACATTGTTTTGAACATTTTGGAGAGGAAAGAATTTCATTGGCTATTCGATAAACTTCTTCCACTTCTAGTTTTTTCAAGCAGTCATGAGTCTGAATTCGGCATGTTGGAGCCATGCAAGGGGAACAGTCCAGATCCAGCCGAACGATCCGATGAGACGGCCCGAAAGGCCCATAAATCTTTGGATCGGTGGGACCAAAAATAGCAAGAACCCGCGTCTTGAGTGCAGCTGCTAAGTGCATGGGGCCTGAATCATGGGCAATTAAAAATTCCGCTCGTGTCAATAAAGCCCCCAACTCCATCAGCGAAAGTTCGCCTACTAAATTGGGCCATAACTTTTTTGGAAATACCTTTTCAAATTCATTCTGATCAGAAGAAGCGCCTGCGATGACAACTTGAATTTTATTTTTTTCCCTAAGCTCATGGGCAAGTTTAAGAAAGTTGATAAGCTCCCAACGTTTTAGAAAACTCGCAGCCCCTGGATGAATCACCACATATTTTGAGGCAACATCAACTCCATTTTTTACAAGAAGCGTATCCACTTTTTCACGATATTGTTCTACATCCGGAAGAATAAAATCGCAAGACCCTACAATGCCTATTCGTTTTAGATAAGAAAGATGACGAAGTGCCGCATGCTGGTCCATTTTCTTTCGAAAAAGAGGAGTTGAAAATTTGGGTTGAATCAAAAAAGGAAGTAAAGTTTGTTTTAAATCAATCACAAGGTCATAGCACTCATCCTTCAATTGAAGAATGAGTTTCAATTTTTCCTTCAAACCCGCATGTTTATCATAGAGAATGAGTCGCGTCATAGAGGGATGATGTTCAAAAATTTCCCGTGCTCGAGGCCCTACCATAACCGTCACTTCAGCCTTAGGAAAAAAGCGATGGACTAAATCAAGGGAGGGAGTTGTTAAAATTGCATCTCCAATGTTACTGAGGGATACAAAGAGAATTTTCTGAATTGTATAAGGATCAATTTTATTTTTCATTTTTACTTTGAACCTTGAACCTTGAACTTTGAACTATCTTTTCAGCTGCCTCAAAGACTTCTTCAACCGTAATGGTATCAATACATCTTTTCCATTCGCACTCCGGTAAAAAGCAAGGGACCTGGCATCCTTTATTCTTAAAAAGAATCGTCTTCTTCCCCTCTCCATAAGGCCCTGTAATTTTAGGATCCTGAGGGCCAAAAAGGGCGATGAGAGGGGCCTTTACCGCTTGGGCCAAATGGGTTGGACCTGAATCATTTCCAATATAAAGATCTGCATTTTTAAAAAGCGCCGCCAATTGTTTTAGATGAGTTCGGTCAATCGCTGAAACAAGAGGATAAGACGCCTCTTTTAAAATTGCTTCAAAAATAGCATGATCTTGAGAAACCCCCGTTAAAATAATCTTTGCCCCCCAAAGCTCCATCATTTTTTTAGCCAGTTTTCCAAACAAAATAGCTGACCATCGCTTGGGAGCCCAATTCCCTCCTGCATTCAAAACAATTTTTAAATCATCTTTTTTAATCCCTTTTTCCTTAAAAAATTTTTGAGCCCACGCTTCACTTTCTTGATCAATTTCAAGAACATATTGCGGCTTTTTAGAAATTGAAAAACCCATTCCTCGAAGAATTCCTAAATAATACTCAACCCGATGCATCGAATCGTAAGGGGGTGCATCAACAGCATGAGTCAAAAAGTGTTTTTTCCCTGGCATTTGATATCCAATACGCTGAGGAATCCTTGACAACAGAGAGATGAATCCCCGTGTTCTTGAACGAGAAAACAAAAAAACGGTATCAAAATTTCTTCGCCTCAATTCTAAAATTAATTTTATCTTTCCCCAAAACCCCTTATGAAAATTCTTTTCATCGAGCGGTAATACCTCATTGATATCAGGATTTCCCTCCAGAACCGGTCTGCAAGAGGGCCAAACAAGTGCTGTCAACGAACTTTGAGGATAACGAAGCCGAATTTCGTGAAGTGAGGGTGTGACAAAAAGAACATCTCCCATCCAGTTAGGTAAAATAAGCAAGATCCGTCCAGGTTCAACCATACATCAATCCTTCAAAAATTCTTTTAATTCATTCAAAACTTGATCAACGGTAATCAAACGAAGGCAATCGTGAGTTTTAATTTTACAGAGAGGATGATAGCAAGGAGAACAAGGAATTGAATGAGTCATCACTTTTACTTTTCCCGGCGGGGCATGTCGAGCAGGATCGGTAGGACCAAAAAGGCCAATCACCGAAACTCCTGATGCAGCTGCAACATGTAAAGGAGCCGAATCCCCGCTCACCACTGCAGAGCATCTTTTAAAAAGTTCTGACAATTCTAAAATATTGGTTTTACCGATGAGATCAATCGTGCGAATTTTTAAATTTTTTAATGAATCCCCTTCCAAAATATCTTCTTTTCCCCCTACAAAAACTGGAATCACTCTGGCTTCTTTAGACAGACGCTCTGCTAATTCTATATACCGATCTAAACCCCATTGTTTGGTGAGCCAACGTCCATTGGAAAAAGGGAAAAGGCCCACAAGCTTTTCATTAGGCTTAACGCCCTCGCCATCTAGAAATTCTCTGATTTTATCCTTTTCTTCCTGATTTGACCCAAGTTCAAGACGGGGGTCCGTGATTGAGACATTGATTAAATGAAGAAGTCGATTTTGACTTTCAATAGGTCTAATATTTTTTTGACAAGGAATTTTTTTTGTTAAAAGAATTCCCCTTCCCCCTCTTCCATATCCAATGCGGGTTTGAATCCTCGCTAAAAAAGCCAAAAAATGAGATTTCTTATTATTCTGAAGATCCACTGAAAAATCAAAACGCCTGAACCTCAATTCATGCACCATTCTAAAAAAGTTCTTCCAATCTCCCTTTTTATTTTTAAAAGGAATGATGCTGTCTAAATAAGGACAAGATTGAAAGAGCGGGGCATAAGCCTGATCTGTTAAAAGAGAAATTTGGGCATCAGGATAGGCCTTTCGTAAGGCTTTCAATGAAGGACTGATTAAGATTAAATCTCCAAGAGCACTCAGTTTTAGAACAAGAATTTTAGGTGATTTTAAAAGTTGATGATAAACCTCTAAGGTTTTATTGACCATAAGATTGAGAGTAAATTTTTCTTCCACTCTACGCCGAGCTGCTTCGACCCCTTTCAAAGTAAATTCTCGATCCCTCAAAAAATGAAGAATGCCGTTGGCCAAAGCATCAGAATCTCGAGGCGGGACTAACCTCCCATGAATTCCATCTTCAATAATATCGACAACTCCCCCAACCCGAGTGGCAACAACAGGAATACCTATTGCCTCGGCCTCAATCACTACACGCCCAAAGGCCTCAGGAGTTGTCGTTGCCAAAACAACAATATCCAAATCTTGAAGCACTTCAGTGATCTCAGGATTGGAAGGAAGAAATTCTATTGAAGACTGAAGACCCAAATGATTCTTTAGTTTGACCAGTTGCCTTTGATATTCTCCCCTTTTTAAAGGAGCTTCCCCAATAATGAGACCCTTTGCATTCGGAAATTCTTTCACGACCTTTCCCATCGCTTGAATAAAATCAATATGTCCCTTTAAAGGGGTGACCCGTCCTAAAATGCCGATGCGAGGAGCTTGGATGTTTAATTTCTTAGGGCAAAACTTGAAACGCGAGAGGTCGACTCCTCGATGAATCATTGAAATGCGGTCCGGGGCAACATGAAAATGATCGATCAAATGATCACGAATAGCTTGGGATACAGCAATGACACGCTCTCCCCAGCCCATCACACGACTCCCCCAATGAGGCCGATAATAGCCATGGGCCGTCGTGACAAACCTGCTTTGAGTTCCTTGTACAGCCCAATATCCAATCCAGGCAGGCACTCGAGATCGGGCATGGACGATATCTATCTTTTGATCTTGAATCAATTTCCGAACGATCTTCACCAATCTGAAAATAGAGACAATTGATTTTTTATGAACGGGAAGCTCGACATGCTTAACTCCAGCTCTCTCTAGGGCCTGAACCAGAGACCCCCCTCCACTCACGACCCAGGCTTCATGTCCTCTCAGAGCTAGTTCTCTGGCCATATCCAGAGTTCCAGTCTCAACTCCACCCATCTTCATTTCGGGAACCAGTTGAAGAATTTTCATATTTCCATCAATTTCAAAATAGCATTAACGGCTTGATCCGTTTCAACATTATTGACTTTACTCGGTTGACGATCATTCGCTAAAAAGGGCTCTAGAACATTCACAAAAGATGTTTCATCTCTCCGATATATTCTTCCCTCTTTTTCCATCACTTCTAACGTTTTTTCATATTTCAAAGGACGAAACCCTTTCTGAGAAAGACGAAGAGAAATCACAGGCCGTCCTGAATGAAGGGATTCCATCAACATGGAAAAACTGTCTTCCGTTACAAGAACGACATCCGATAAACCTAAAATCCCTGGAATAGGACTTTCGGGATTCTCCTTTGCCCACAAAAGATGAACACCGGGCTTTCCTCCTAAAATATCTTTGAACATTTTTCCTATTCCTTCAGGGGTTCTTCGAGAAGTGGCCAGCAAAATTTCTGCATTCTGTTTTTGGCTTGTTTTAAGAAGCTCTAAGGCAAAGGTCTTCATTTGATCCATCTTCATGTTTTGCCGTTTAGAATTTCCTCCAACAAGAATTCCAATCTTCTTTTGACTTGTTAAAGTGAATC
Organism: Chlamydiota bacterium; assembly: GCA_016178055.1. NCBI lineage: Bacteria > Pseudomonadati > Chlamydiota > Chlamydiota bacterium. The sequence goes on from JACOUC010000058.1 coordinate 24,491, forward strand.
GTTCTGAAAGAGTTTGAGCCGCCTCTTTAAGATCCTTTTCAGTAATCGGAGTCGGTATTCCTAAGAGACGCAAAACCCTCTTATTTTCCGAAGGATGGTCGTGAAAAGGCAAGATGGCAAGATCAAAAGATTTTTCAACGTTTAAAAACCCTGAGCGCATGATCACCACAGACTTTGCGCCATAATAAGATTTCAAAATAGTGGCCGCGGGAGCTGCGATAGAACCACAGCTCAAAATCAGCGAAGGGGACCTCAGCGAAAGAGCATTCAGTGAATTTTGTGAAAGGGCCCATTTTAAAATTCCCATTTTTAAAATTCTCGCCAAAATAGATAAGTAGACGATGAGCCGATGAAATTTTGAGCGATATTGAATCACCACCGACTGATGTTCCCAATCCTGAAGACCTTTTAAAATCCCCAGCAATTGATTAAAATGACCCGGCTTTCCATCATGAAGAAGAAGGATTTTTTTACGAATGGCAGACGCCTCATTAAGGGGACGAGTCTTCCACCGTCGATGAGGCCATAACCACTGTCCAGGATCCTCACGAATAAATTTCTCAAGATCCTGGGTGAATCGTTCAAGAGCTTTCTTCTCCTTTTCTTGAAGCGTCAGATTCTCTAGCCCTAGCGAAATATCTTTTCCGATATAAAGCCTGTATTCCAATCGATCAGAGGTACGCCTCAAAAATACAGGAAGAATGGGTACACCCGACTTTAATCCCAGACGGATAATTCCAGTCGGTGTCGACGCCAAACGCCCAAAAAATCGAACAAAAGAACCGCGCCTGCCACCGTCCTGGTCGATCAACGCCCCCACTGTTTGGCCATGTTCAAAGGCATCCACAATATGCCGAATCTGACCTTTACTAATCACATAAACATCATGGCGTGAACGGATCGAATGAAGCCATTCTTGAGCCATTTTACCCTTCACATCCCTGGCAATGACAGACTCCAGGAAACCCGCCCACCGGCCCAACCGAGCGAGAAGCTCCCAATGCCCGACATGCCCTGTCAAAAAAAGAATGGCCTTGCCCTGATTTCTGGCTTTTTCCAAATTCTCAAAGCCCTGATCTAAAACTTGATCCCTCAATTTAGCCGTTGATTTTCTGGAAAGAATCAAGGTTTCAAGCCCCAATAACACAAGATGCTGAAAGGCTTGGCGGGCAATTCGTTTAATCTGGGGCAAATGATATTCAGGAAAAGCGGCTTTTAAATTGAGAAGGGCAATTTGACGGTGTTTTTTATCTAAAAGATAAAAGAGACTTCCTAAAAATCGGCCCAAGAGCAAGGTAAAAGGAGAGGGGAGAAGGCCTATCAAAAAATTAAGGAGATGGAAAAAAAACATATTTCTACCCAAAGTACAGTCGTATTTTTCACTTTTAACTTTACACTTTACACTTTTAACTTGCTTTTAATAGTAGCAAATATCGTGTACAAAATGATTAAAGTCAGAGGCGCCCTTTACGATTTTGATTTCCACTCGGAGAAAAAGAATTTTAACCCCCTCAAAATGAACCGCTGGAATTCTAACAGCATCTTTTTCTGTCGTAATAACCGTATCGATTCCTTTTTCTCGTGCTCGCGTCAGCACTTCTCTTAATTCACGACGGCTATAGCGATGATGATCTCTAAACCTAAAGGAAAGATCAATCTGAGATCCTAAACGAATGAGGGTATCCTCAAAACCTTCTGGAATGGCAATGGCTGAAAGCGCACATATCTTTCGAGACGCTAAAAAACTTAAAGGAATTTTTTCTTCGGTATCAAAACGTGTTAAATATTTTGGATCATGAATGCATTCTAATATTTCAGAAGTGGGTGAAATATGACGAATCTCTTCTTTGAGGGCGGTGGTATCAGAAACTTTCTCTACTTTTGTTAAAAAAACAAAGTTGGCCCTGGATAACTCCTGAGAGGATTCTCTTAAAAGACCTCGAGGAAGGACATATCCATATCCAAAAGGGTTGGTTGAATCAATCAGCAAAATCTCATGAGTTTTATGAATAGGAAGATATTGAAAACCATCATCTAAAAGCAAAATATCGACTCCCAAATTTTTAATCGCAAATGAACCGGATCGGATACGGTTTTTAGCGACAAGAACGCAAACCCCATCTAAATTTCTGGCAAGCATGTAGGGCTCGTCTCCTGCTTCCTGGGCATTCATTCGAATCACTTTTCCATCTGAAACAATGGCAATATCGTTGGACAGGGGATTCTTTCGAAAAAATTTTCTTTTCTTTTTGTACCCACGACTTAAGACAGCAACTTTTCTCCCTCCCTGACTTAAAGACCGGGCCAACATCTCCACCACAGGAGTCTTTCCTGTCCCTCCAACAGTAATATTGCCAACACTAATCACAGGACATCCTAGAATGATTTTCCGAAAAAATCGATGTCGATACATCCAAAGGCGAAAACCAACGACAGCTCCATAGAGCTTAGAAAGGGTTAAAAGAACGGTTCTGACTGCATCCGCTTTTCTTCCCTTGGCTTCCCCTTTAATAATTCTAACTATCTTATCTTCAATACGTTGCATAAAATATCCTAATCATAAATAGGTCAAAAAACGGGAACAGGATAGCATTTTTCGGCATAAAAATCGATTTAAAATTTGGGAGGAGAAAAGTGTTTAGCTAACAGTTGAAGAATTTCAAATGTCAAATCTCAAATAACAAATGAAATCCAAAATCCAAATGGCCAACAAGTTCCCTTCAGTCATTTGATATTCATTTGAACTTTGGATTTTGACATTTGTCATTGATTTTTCATTCCTGTCTTTCACTATCAATCTTCATAAGAAGTTGAAGGGTTCGCTCAACTGCGCCCTGGTTGGCAGCCAGGATTTCTTTGGCCCGACTTCCTATCTTCTGTCGTTTGGAAGGCCAACGTAGTAGATCAGATAGAACCTCTTCTAAAGAAGATGCGTCTTGGACTTGAACTGCACCACCCCCTTCCACAAAACCAGCGGCCATATCTCGAAAATTTTCCATATGAGGACCAAAAACAATGGGTTTTCCACAGCGAGCGGGTTCTAAAAAATTCTGACCGCCTTTTCGGGTCAGACTTTTTCCCATAAAAACCACATCGGCGATCCAATAGAGTCTTTCTAATTCACCCACGGTATCCAACACCAATACCCTCTTAGAAGAAGAACCATTCTCTCCTTTTGTCCTCAAGTGAAAAGAAATTCTATTATCTTCTAAAATTTTGATCACCTCTAAGGATCTTTCTGGATGACGGGGAACTAAAATCAAATAAAGATGGGAAAATTCTTTCAACAAATTTTGGTAAATTTTGATTAAGAGGTTTTCTTCACCTGGATGAGTACTTCCACCAATCAAAATCAAAGACTCCGACGGAAATCCTAAACCCTGTCTCAGAGTGTCTCTTTGTGAAAGGGTCATTTCAACAAACTGATCTTTCTCATATTTTAGATTACCCACCACATGAAGATTTTGACCAGGAGCACCCAGTGTGAGCACTTTTTCTTTTTCTTTTAAGGTCGGAACCGTAATCAAAGAAAGGCGAGAGAAAAAATTCTTAACCAAAATTTTTGCCTTTTGATATCGGCGATAGGAGCGTAAAGACATCCTTACATTGATCAACGCAACAGGAATCTTCTTACGAAAAAGCTGCCATAGACAATTGGCCCAAAGCTCACTTTCAACCAAAATAAAAAGAGAGGGATGAATGACCCGAATGGCACGCCTCACTGAAAAATAAAAGTCTAATGGAAAATAAAGAACGGTAACTGAACCTTTAACATTTTCTCGAGCGACACGATTTCCTGTACGAGTAACGGTCGTTAAAACAAGATGATATTGAGGCATCGCGTTTTGGATTTGAGCCATCAAGGGTAAAACAGCTTTGACCTCTCCTACTGAAGCCGCATGAATCCAAAGGGTGTTAAGACCTTTCAATTTTTCTTCAGGCTCACGTCCATAGAACCCCAGACGCATGACAAGACCCTCACGCCACTTGTCTGAACGAATCAACTTATATAAAAAATAAGGACTGGCCAGAACGAAGCCCAGCATAAAAAGTGCATTGTATAAGAGAATCATTCTGATGCCCCTCCCTAAGAAAACAGTAAGTAGTAGGTAGTAAATACTATTTACTGTCTTTTGGATATTCTCCAATAAAATCTCTCATGAGGCCATATTCCCACATGGTTTCGACGCTGGCGACAGCGGCCCGCAATTCTACCGCAATCAATGGAATGCCTGCCAGAGAAATAATGATATCGGCATTGATCACCAGCCCTTTGTCCAAAACTCGATCCAATAAATCTACGAGCGTCGCTCGACCTTGACGTGTTGGTTCCATCTGTCGCTTCGCTCCTTTTCTTAGATATCAGAAATCAGATGTCAGATGTCAGAAAATTAGTAAGGTACCTTAGTTTTTCTGTCTTCTGTCTTCACACAAATGAATAAGGCGGCCAAGGTCCTGTGAAACGAACGTCAAAACCTTGGATTTTCCCGATCTTTTCCAGTTCTTTCCCGAGAAGCACCCCTTCGTCTTTCTCTTGCAGGCAGGAGAGATTCATGATCATTTGTTTGGGTGGATTCTCTCGTCTGACTTTTTCAACATGTATTTCTCCAACACAATTTCGGATACGCTGATAAAAATCCTTAAAATAAACATTGGCCGCCTCTTCCAATCGCTTCTTAATGATTTCAGCGAGTTTTCTTTCCAAAAGATAAGCGACCCCTTTGGGTTTGGACTGGATTTCTTTCTCCAGATCCTGAATTTCTTTGTCACTGCGTTTAATTTTAGGAAGAATCCCCGCAGGATCCCATATCACCTGTACTCCATACTCCGCTTTATTTTTTAGGCGCTTCAATTTTCCACGAAGCTCTTCAGATTCTCTTTCGATCCAAGCCTTAAGATTTTCACTCGCAGTCTTTCCATCCATTGACTTGATCATCATTCCAAAACCAAATGGCAGAACAGTCTCATAACGCTCCCAGGCGATATCCACCACATTTTGATGAATCAAGAGCCAGTCCGCGAGAACTTTTTGATCCTCAGACTTAAGGGATTTCGGTTCGCATTCCTCAACAACTGCAATGAGGCCTCGATGGGAAAAGGCCTCGACAGGCTGTCCTCCAAGACCCCGAAGTTCCAGAGGCTCTTCCTGATTCCCTTGGGCGAGGCAATAGATATAGAGACCTTTATCGGTCATCATTTTTCGCTCCCAAATCCTGAACTGGATTCTGGATTTCCTTATTTGTTTGGCAAGACCGGGCGATTCCACAAGGATCCGTTAAGCCCTGAACCATTGAATCTACCAAATCATCCAATCCTTCACGAACTGATCGGACCGCCTCCTCTACCCCTTGCTCTTCTTTCAAATGCTCAATCGCCTTATCCAACTCCATGAGGGTAACTCCAAGCCGATTGATTTCGTCTTCAGTAAGTTGCCCCCCTTCCATTCTTTTAAGGGCTTGAATCCTTAAGGTGTCTCGAATCACCTCCACAATGGCTAAAACCAAGCCGAAGAGACCTTGTTTTAAATCTTTATCGTTAATTTCGAGTTTCATGATGAGGTTAACTTACGTATCTTTCTTTCCAAACCGTCTATTAATTTCCTCTCGAATTTGTTTTATTCGACCCCCGAATATTTTGCTGTTCTGAGCCTTTTGAAAGAAGGAATCAAAGCCCGGAATCACCTTGCCAACCTTCTTCAAAATTTCGTCTGCGCCATCGTCTTTGTCTTTCTTATTCTCTTCCAACATAAATACCTCCTTTTTGAACTTCTACATTTTTTGTTCTGGAACCGGATGCGCCACCCTCATATCCGAGGGAAAGGCCAAACCCCATTTTGCCGCTGTTTCAAACGAGGCCAAGGCGGCCCGAATCTTAATGGAAAGAAGTTCCACATCGCAAAGTAAAATCACAATATCCGCGTTGATCACAAGCCCCTTATCCAGGATGCGTTCCACCACATCGGCCAATGAGTCTCCCTTTGTCGCGTGAGTGAATGGCATTTATGCCTCCTCAGGTCCAAAACCGGTGACATTGAACCCTTCATCCAGCGAAATCACATAATGGTTTTTATCAAAAATGGTCGGGTGACCCAATTTTTTCAGGTACTCGTTTTCTTCGGTCACTTCAATCGTTCCTTCCCATCCCATATCCGACTTCGCCAATTTCAAAACACGAATGGAGGCCGGATCTTTACCCAGCTCTTCCTGAACGAATCCCGTGACCTTTGCCTTCGCCTCATGAATGTCAGACATGGAAACCTCCTTCTCTTAAAACCTTATAATTCTTCATCATTTGACTCTTCCCCCTCTTCTTCGACGGGTTCCTGACTCCTTTTGTCTATCTCATCCAGAACCCCCAAAATCTCCTTTTCCTTTAAATTATATTCTTCCTCCCCTATTTCACCCATATCCAATTTCGCTTGGAGCAAGAGAAGACGTTCCATCACTTTCTCCCTGCTGCCGTATAACTCATTCTCAGCCATATCCTTAATCTTCTTTCCCAGCCAAATCACCAAGTCATCGAAGAGAAACATGATTTTAAGACCTTTCTATAAGCTCTGCCTTTGATTTAGGTTTGCCGCCTTCTTCCTCCAATTGAATCACAATCTCAACAAAGTTAAAGGGCGGAATAGGCCCCACATACTTAAACTGAATCTGGGAACCGTACCTGACTTCTAGGTCGTTCACGACCTCATCAAAAGAGGCCTGTTTTTCATCCTCTACAAGAAAGGCCACATTCATAATGTTTACATCCCCCAAAACATTTTGTTTTTTGTGTTGAACAGCCCAAGGGGCAAGTTCGTGGATCAGCGTTTCGGCCGTTTTAATGTTCTTCTCCTCCAAGGCCTCTTTCACCACATGCCCCACATCAATCAGAGCGGTGTGCCTTTCCTGTAAAGCCATTTTCATAACCTTCTCTTTAGCAGCTATCACCTTTTCGTTTTCCTGACTTAATTTAGAGAAAACCTCATCCAGATTTTTCCATCTTGCCCGGAGGCCCAGCTCACTTTTGCCCTGAATCTTTGCAAAAGTCTCCTGAAATTCCTTCACCTTCTCCTGCCGCTTTAAAACCTGCCGGACAATCTGATCCTTCGTCTCGGCGAGGGTGCAAAATTTCACGGGGAGCACCGGCTGAATCTGCATTACCTTTTCATTGACCAACTGATGAGCCATTAAAAAATCCCGCGTCAGGTGATATTTCTTCAGGGGCTCTTCTGAGACCACAGCCGCAAAATCCCCGTGGGCCACGACTTCGATCGGACTCGTGCCGTGAATCCCCTGAGCTTCAATCCCACCACCTGTTGTTGGCACTTTGGGCCTGTCCAACTTCGTTAGACCTGCCTCCGGCAGAACAACAGGTGGTGGGACAATCGTCAGAGGTCCCTTATTTTCAATCACGCAATACACCCAAAATCCCATCTTTTCCATAACATCAGCTCCTTCATTAACCACTGCCCCATAAATGGGGCGACTACATCACGATTCACTACCTGCCCCATAAATGGGGCGACTACAATGGCCTGCTACTTGTAGTCGCCCGATTTATCGGGCAATCCATGCTACGCAGCTATTCATTCCAATGTAATTGCAGGGTTACAAAACTAAATGGGGCCATGGGTCCCACAGATTTCACTTCCACCCTGTCCCGAAATTCATCAGCCAATGTTTCGGCTGATTTATCGAATTCCTTGAGCCAATCCTTACCAATTAAAAAGGCTTCATGAAGGACAAGCTCATCAGCCCCAGATTCCATCGCCTTAAAACCCTTTGCTAATTTTTTAAACGGCACGAGATAGCTTTCTCCCTCCGCTACCTTTTTTTTCTCCAACGCAGCAGCTACAAGTTCTCCCGCGTGAATGAGGTCCCTGCGGGTTTGAGGCGGCTTACCTGATTTCAAGTCTCGAATCTTCCGATTCTCCTCGGAAATTTCTTCATAAATTTTCTTCATGTCTTTCCACCGAATTTTAATATCCATCTCGACCTTCCCTTCCATATCTCTCAAAAGGTCCATCAACTCCTTTGAATTTCTTTCTAAAAAAGAAATAATTTCATCGGAGGTCTCAGCCATTGTACAGAAACGCATCGGAAGAATATTGTACAATTCCATCACCTTCTCGATCACCTTCATATGAGCCGTCAGATTTTCCTTTGAGAGAATGTAATGATCCATGGAGGCATTGCTCACAACGGCCGCCAGGCCCCCAGAACCAATGGTCATCACCTCATCCTCCTCGCCTCCAATCCCAATAGGGCCAAAATTCTCAGCCCCATTGCTGGAAATAATACCATAAATATATTTTCCTACATGCTTCATAACCTAACCCTTTCCATTGGTCTGAAACAAATCCACCTTCCAGGACTGACGACCTCCCTGACAATAGTCTAGCAGCAGTTCATACGCCTCATGAATTTTTTGGAATTCCTGATTGTCCAACTCGGGGTGAATGTCCGGATGAAATTCCCGTGATTTCTCTTTATAGGCGTGTTTCACCGTTTCCAAATTTTGATCGCCTTCCAAACCTAACACCTCCTTTGCCCGGCGGATCTCTCGCTCCTCAAATTCCTTGACCAGAATCATAGAAAAACTATAAGGCGGTAAAGGTCCAATACAACGAAAATTAAATTTCCCCTCAAATCTCTGATCCAAATCCTCGACGGCTTTGGAAAATTGATCTTCTTGATCATGCTTCAGCAAAAAAGAGGCGTTCAAAACCATGTCATCATTCATCACATCATGTGGGGCGCTCTCTTGACTCACTTTCTTTAAGGCAAACAGGATCTCGTCAGCCCATTGATTCGCATATTCCTTTAATTTTGCCGCTAGGTTCATCCCCAAAGCGATCTTTTCATCCTTTTCTCTCTCAGGCGAAAGTGCATGAATCGCTTTTATCCGACTTTCAATTTCTGGATCGCCCTCAGCCATTCCTTTGAGAACCTCCCTGGAGTCCCAAGTGGCCACGACATCCATCTCGACACGATCCTTCATCTTCGAAATCCACTCCTCAAGACGCCGCTCGTTTTGTAAAAGGAGCTCACGTACTTCTTCTCTATCCCTTAGGACAGTCCCAAATTTGCACGGGAGAATAAATTGGCTCTTCATAATCATCTCCAGCGTTTCCTGATGCGTTAATAAGGTTTTGACCAATCTTTCTTTGCTCAAAAGTCCGAAATCTTCCTGGGGTGCAGGTCCAATCACGGCAGCAATATTTCGACTGGGTAGAGCTTCAACCTTTCCCCTTCCCAGATCCGCTGTTTCAAAACCGATGGCGCCAAAATTCTTCACCGCGTTCGATTCAATAATCCCGTAAAGATAAGAACGCATACCTTAACCTCCTAACCCTCTCACTTTTTAGCCTTCGCAGCGATTCGAATCGCCTCTTGGAAATGTTCTTTCTTCACTATAAATTTCTCCGCCAATCCATTGGACTTATCTTGATACTCTTCAATGAATTCCCGAATCGCCAAGGTCACCGCCTGCCGGCAAATGGCTGCAATATCGGCCCCATTGGCCCCTTCGCTTTCTCGAGCAAGCTCTTCCTTGTCCACCCTTTTTTCCACGGGGGTTCCCTTCAAATGAATCTGAAATATCCCCTCTCGCGCTTTAAGATCCGGAGGACCCAGCATAATGATATGATCAAATCTGCCCGGCCGGATCAGGGCCGGGTCAATCAAATCCACTCGATTGGTCGCACCCAAGATAATCACGCCCCGAAGCTCCTCCATCCCATCTAACTCTGTTAAAAACTGACTAATGGTCCGACCCATGACCCCGGCATCCCCATCGCCCGATCCCCTCCTGGGGGCAATGGAGTCCATCTCATCAAAAAAGAGAACACAGGGGGCCGCAGACCTTGCCTTTTTAAAAATCTCTCGAATGCCTTTCTCTGTCTCCCCCACATACTTCGAAACCAATTCTGGACCTTTAATCGAAATAAAATTGACCTCAGACTCCGTTGCCAACGCCTTTGCGAGTAAAGTTTTCCCTGTTCCCGGAGCGCCGGCCAAGAGAACCCCTTTATTTGGTTTAAGATTGGCCTTCTCGAAAACCTTCGCATAATGAAGGGGCCACTCTGCTCCCTCGATAAGCACCTTTTTCACAGCTTCAAGCCCTCCAATATCCGACCAACGTACATTGGGAGTCTCTAGTGAGACCTCACGAATTGCGGAGGGCTCCACCTCATTCAATGCCTGCATAAAGTGCTCTTGCGTCACCTCCATAGACTCGATCACCTCAAAGGGAAGGTCCTCGATGCTCATTCCTCTTTTTTCCAAAACCTGTCTCAGGCAACTCATCGCCGCCTCCCTGGCCAATGCCTCCAAATCAGCCCCCACATAGCCATGGGTGATATCCGCTATCCTCTCCAAACTCACATCTTCTGCCAGGGGCATTCCACGGGTATGAATTTCAAGTATTTTGAGCCGCCCATTGCGATCCGGAATTCCAATCGTAATCTCGCGATCAAACCGGCCGGGGCGCCTGAGTGCAGGATCCAAAAGATCCGGCATATTGGTGGCCCCAATCACAATCAGCTCGCCCCGTGATTTCAAACCATCCAAAAGAGACAAAAGCGTGGCGACAATCCTCTTCTCTACTTCCCCCTGGACATTCGCCCTCTTGGGGGCCACCGAATCAATTTCATCAATGAAGACAATCGCTGGAGCATTGTTTCTAGCTTCCTCAAATATACTTCTTAAATGAGCCTCACTCTCTCCATAAAATTTGTGCACAATCTCTGGACCGTTGACAGTATAGAAATTGGCCTCCGATTCGTGAGCCACCGCCCGGGCAATCAATGTCTTTCCTGTACCGGGAGGTCCATAAAGAAGAACCCCCTTCGGGGGATCAATTCCCAATCGCTCAAACACCTCAGGATGCTTGAGAGGCAGTTCTACCATCTCTCGAATGCGCTGAATCTCCTTAGTCAAACCGCCAATGTCCTCGTAAGAAACTCCGGGACGAGCCTTTTCTTCACCCTTGGCAGCCTCTCCTTCAATTTTAATTTGCGTTGAAGATGTGACGAGAAGAGGACCGTCAGGAGCGGTATTAACCACTTCAAAATCTCGAGTCCTGGATCCGAAAAGAGTCGTGCGAACCCGGTCTCCCTTAATGACAGGCAGCCCCTCCAGAAGACGACCTACATAAGGATCGGATGCGCTTAGCGCACCCTGCTTTGAGGGACTGAGTGTTGTTTTGAGCCATAAGGTTCTCGCAAATTCTGCGGTTGTAGCGTGAATTAAAACCTTTTCATCTAAACTGACCCCCGCATTTTCACGGGTGATTCCATCCATTTGAATACAATGCTTTCCCCGATACTCCTCGTAAGTCGGCGCCAGCTTCGCTACCGTCTTATGCTTTCCTTCAATACAGATGATATCGCCAACATCGCAGCCCAACTTTTCCATGTCTGCTGGATCAAGACGGGCAATCCCACGGCCTACATCTCTCACCAAGGCTTCTACCACACGAAAAGTGAGGGAGTTTGTAGAGTGAACTTGTTCCTTTTTTACGATGCTACTCATCATTCACCTCGTTTCCAAAACCCAGATTAAACATCAGAATAAAAATAGCGCGTCAAGGATGAAGCTTTTGCTTCAAGCCTTGAGCCTCGAGCCTATTTTCATAGTTGAGGTTCGGAAAAGACCGCTTTTTCATTTGACCTTCTTCTTAAGCTTCAACTCCAACATTCCATTTTTGTAACTCATCTGAGCACCCTCTGATTCCACCGATGTTTTAAGCAAAATCTCTTTGCTGTACTTACGCTTTCCTGTCGTGGACAAACTCACCACATCCCCATGAACCTCGTAGTGGATCTCGTTCTCGCTTACCCCCGGCAGCTCAGAAACAATTTGCACCGTATCACCATCCTCAAAGACATCCACAATAGGCTCTCGGGCCTCTTCCACCACAGGCCCTTTTGGGGTTTTTTTAATATTGCCAAAGGCCTCAACTACGGGTTTTGTCGTTCCACCGGCCCCTGCCATGGTCCGAACGGTGAAGCCAAACACCCCCTTCATATCCTTCTGGCCAGGCACTGTAAATTCACCCTCCTTTTGGATGACACCTCCCTCTTCCTTAATCTTGTCAGCAAGCTCAATTAAATTCCCCAATCCTTGAAATAACCCGCCGAAAAGACCTCCGGATTTAAATTCGAAGGGAAATTTAACCTCTTCATCTGACTTATCTTTTTTCTTTTCTTTTTTCATATCCTTTCCTCCCGTAACTACTCAGGTTGTTTAGGCTGTAGGCTGTTAGTTTCCATTTCAAACGCTCCAGAGCTTTATGTGATCGCGCAGGCTAACAGCCTACAGCCTATAGTCTATCTCAATACGCCAGACTCATCTTCTTCACCCGACTGCCATTCTCTCGCAATTCCTTTTGTTCAATTTTTTTGTGAGGTCGCCTGCCTGAAAGCTTTCGATACTGGCTCTCAGTCCCCAGGATATCCGCATCAATCCCTTTCATAATCTCCTTGGCTTCGTGCAACTGATGCGTCAAGGTGTTGATTTTACTGAGTAAACTCTGCCGCCTGACTGTGAGAATATAAAGCCGATTGACCTGTTGAACTGTTCCCGTATTCTTAAGAGTAATGGTTCGAATATCTGAAGACCCTCGACTATTTGAAGATCTCTTCAGTAATTTCATTTGCACTGGCATGGCCCTCCTTTTTTACCCCCACACCAAACCCAGAAACGGCCGAAGAACCTTATCATGCGCCCGTCACCCGGTTAAGATCCCAAAATTTCCACCGAACCTCTGCCGGGTTTGGTGTGGGGGTTTATTTTCCTTTCTGTTTTTTCCCGTTTGAACCAAACTGATGAATCGCCTCCTCCACCACTTCTTTGACCTTGGCCGAAGTTGTCTTGCTTCCGATTCTTGAAGTCTCTGAACAAAGAACATCCAAACAAATCTGCTTAAAAATAGGATCGTTCGGATCAAGAGAAATCCCCTTCCTATAATCCTGAACGGTTTTGGCGATCATGATACAGCCTCGAATGGTGGGTGCGAATTCATACTGGCCATGCTCCCTTAAATACCGCACGATCTTTACAATCTTTAAGGCAACTTCCTTGGGAAGTCCTGATCTTCTTGCCGTAATCGCGCATTCCGTCTCTTCATCGAAGGGCTCCAGATCCAATGTAACCATCCGGTCCCGGAGCGCATCTTGAGAGCGGTGAACGCCCGCGTATTCCTCCGGATTAGAAGTAAAAATGGCCCGAAAATTTGGATGAACCTTAATGCAACTCTCTCCATCGTCTCTACCCCCTCCTGGAAGATCCAAAATTCCCTCCTGAAGCACCGAAAGAAGAACATTATTGGCCTCAGGTCTTGAACGGGTAAATTCATCATAAATCAACGTATAACCATTTTCTACAGCGACCGTCAGACGGTTATCCACCCATCGCTTGGAAGAATCCTCTTCAACCTTCAAGACAGAAGCGATAAAATTATCTCGAAGCTTTCTCACATGATAACCCGTCTGGGCACCCACCAGCTCGTTCGTGGTCAATTGTTCATCCCCATGGACCATAATCACTGGCCTTTCTAAAAGCTCGGCAACACGCAGGGCCGACGTTGTTTTCCCCGTCCCCGAAATTCCTCTAAAATGGACAGGGAAACCTGCATTCAAATAGTGAAGGGCCCTCTCTTGAATCCCTTTAACGAAGGGCGTCTCCACAAAATCCGCCCCCGCCTTCGGTTGCAAAATTGTAATCTCACTGGTTTGCATTTTATTTCCTCCTAAAGTGACCCCAACCCAGGCAGGCATTACGAATGTTCTGGATGTTGAACCCAACTCCACCTCCACGGTAATAACGGTAGGTGCGACAGGGGGTGATCAGGTAGTCTCGTTCTTGAATTACTTTACGCATTTTAAACCTCAGGGACGACCAAGCCCCCCGGCGTACACCGGGGGGCGTAATCTTCCACGAAATTTCATTATTTATTTATGCTTCTTGTTAGTCGTTTTTGGCGCAGCCTTCTCAGCCATATTATTCACACTCGCATCGAAGTGTCGCCTCTTCTCTGCCATCGTCTTTGCAACTTTCTGAAATGCCTGATGGCCAGCCTTGCATTCCTGATGAAATGCCCTATTCTCCTTTCGGAATCCCTGACACAATTTACCGACATTGTCGGTCAGGTCACCCACAAAAGTTCCTAAATCCGCATACAACTCTCTTGCCATTGCCTTGCGATCTTTCCTTGTGTGATCTAGAAACTTATGAGCATCATCCGTTATTCTATTGACCTCTGCGACATTATGCCCAAGAAAATTAATACGGTCATTGAATGACGCAACGAAACTTTCCGCTAAGTTCGTCATATCCGCAGCGAATCCCATGATATTCATCTCCTTTCTTAATCAGGATAAACTTCGTATCCTGTAATCGCCTCTATCCCCTCTTTCCCTGATGACTTCTCGTCCTCCCCGTCGTTTCGGCCTGGATAAGTCAAATGTTCAACATCGGCCAAAGCGGCGGTCCCAAGCCTAAGCTTACAACCTAAATCATCAAGGGTCTTTTTGAATTCCCTTAAGGTCAGCTCATCCTTTCTCTGAAAAAGATACTGCATCTTCTCCCCAATCAAAGTCTGTTCTTCTTGAAAACACTTTAGACTCACTCTTGTCTGGGCAATGGAATCTTGAACCGCCTTTTCCAAAGAAAGGATGTCTCGGAAAATTCCCTCCTCAACCACTCTCTTCAACTGATCCGCCAACTCCCTTTGCCTTTTTAGAAAAGAATGTAAAGTCAGCTTAATCTCTTTCTCTCTAGCCCATTGATGAGCCAAAAGGGGCATCGTGAGTACATCAAAATCCTTTTTCCTAAGCGATTCGACTCTGGACAACGTTTCTCTTAAATTTTCCCGAACCATTTGATTGGCAACATGACACTGATCAAACGTGTCGAGACTTTTTTCGATAATCTCCTGTACGGCACAAATTCTCTCATCGTAACCCCTGATTACATCCCCTGTAATTCTTTTAATCTCTTCCGTCTCCATAGCGCTCATGAAAACTCCTCCATTCTCACTTGAAAAGCCTGGTTTGGCGAACTCAAGCTCACTTTGAATCATCCGCTAAACTCGTGTTTGAGGTCAGTCCGACAAACCATTTCCCTCGTATCCCGAGGGATGCCTTTTCCTTATGCAGGCTGAGCCGCCGTCTGTGTAAGACCAATCGCTTCAGCATACTTGAGATACGTCTCAACACCTGCGCATACGACGCGGGCTTCCACGCTCAAGAACTCAATTCCTACCAATGAGATCCTGGCCCACGCATCGATCACGATTCCCTTATCCAGAATACGATCGACAACCTCTGCTAATGAAGAACTCGCCATTGACTTTTGAACTGCCATTTGACACCTTCCTTTCTTCTTTTGACCTCTTCCAAGCGTCGGAAGTAATACAGCAATATGCGTACCAAAAATTTAGATGTCATCGTAAAAGCTATAAGCACGTGATGATCTCACTATAGCAATAATAATAAGCAAAACAGGGTTTTCAAGGATTTTAGAACTGGAAAAATCGGCATTGAGTTCCCTCATTCAGGAATTAAATCCTGATTTCTGGGGATAAAAGCGTAGGGGTATTTTCTGGGTTTAGTTCACGCGGGATTGAGTCTCTTAGCGATAAAATCTTGTACAAACAGGCAAGAAATAGAAATCAAAAATCAAAATGCAAATATCAAAATGACAAATCAAAATTTAAAATGTATCTTCTCAAGGGTTTTTCGTTCACGAGACGGAGATACTCTAGCCCCTTGGGTATTCATTCAAGGAACAACAGCATAGGTATCATTTTTGATATTTGCATTGTCATTTTGATCTTTGATTTTTGATTTTTGATTTCTATGGGTTTATTTGATTCTGGCTTGTCCAGGTTAGGGCTAAGTCTTTTATTGACCCTCCCACATGACTTTAAGCAGAAAGATCGTATCTTTTCTCAAATTGGCTTTAGCCCACACCTTCTGTTTTTCATCCAGCAGTTCACCCATGCCGGAGAGGATGTGCCTTTCCCCCAATTTTTCCAAAAGGTCGATACATTTCTGCAAAAAATTCTTGAATGACATACCGGCTCTGGTTTCGACAATCGCTTTGTTGATGGGCCAATTTTTCTCCAAAAAATGCCAAGTGTCATAAATGTCACGATTCGTTTTACCCATTCGTTCAACCATCGCCACCAGCTTGTGCGCCGCCATGTCCTCCCGTGTCATAACCTTCATGGAAATACCCAGATAGGCCTTCACTTCATACCTTGATCCGAATTCCCTTCGGTTGATTTCCACCTTGATATTCTGAGCACCCAGGACTTTATTATCATAGGAAAGGACATAAA